>JAPOYW010000621.1 GCA_026706425.1 Gammaproteobacteria bacterium | reverse complement strand
GATCCTCGACGAGATCGAGACCGCTTTCGATGGACGCGGGGTTGGCGTTGGCCGCGCCGGCTAGCCAACCTACGGCCCGCCAAGCAACCCCATGAGTTGAAACGGTTCGAACGGGTCGCCGTTGACCGTAAGGCCGCCGTTCGCAAATCCGACATTGAGCGTGTAGTCGTCGCCCGATTCCTGGACGATCCCCTCGCTAGCCAGCATCCGAACCACGCCGTCCATCTGTCCGATCCCGAGGTCACCCAAGAGTTCCCGGTGGAAGGCGAGGTCGAGGTTCACCGACAGCAGGGGAAGCAACGCCATGAAGTCCAACGGCAACTCGACGTTGAAGTCGTCTGGCAGTTCATCGCCGCGGTACGCCATCGCGACGGCCGCCGACGCGGGTCGGCCTTCATGCTCGAAGCCAAGCCTCTCGATGTCGAAAGTGAATCGTTGCCTCAACAGCGCATCCCCGATTTCGAGCTGCACCTCGGGAGTTAGCGAATCCACGTCGAGGCCCCCCGCCATCAACCGAACCATGCCCTCGGCGCCGTAGCCCATGGCGTAGTCGAGGACGAGGTCGTCCAACTGCGCATTCATGACCTGCATCTCCTTCGCCCGGTAGAGACCCGTGGCGACGTACCGATCGCCTTCGACAACGCTTTC
The DNA here is from genome assembly GCA_026706425.1 of Gammaproteobacteria bacterium. Lineage (GTDB taxonomy): Bacteria > Pseudomonadota > Gammaproteobacteria > Pseudomonadales > Azotimanducaceae > VXYL01. The sequence continues at coordinate 4,842 of JAPOYW010000621.1, read as the reverse complement.
TCCCCGCAGGCGGATGTCGCTGACCTCGACCATCTCCCCGGCCTGACCGCCGGAAGCCATGGCTCGGGCGATGCCAACCTCCCCCTCGCCCAGCCACAGGTTCGGATACCGGGGGTCCGCCCGACTGCGGCCGGACCAGGTGGTTGTGCCCACGGCGACCAATTGCGATGCCTGGCTCGTAACGCCGAGTCCGCCGAATTCTCCACCGAAGGCCACGGCCTCGCCCGCCACGTCGACCGTGGCGTCGGCCTCGAGTCCTCGGAAGTCGAACTGCTGCTCTTGGACCTCGTAGACGAACGCCGGGATGTCCAATCCAAACGTCGCGTTGCCGAGGAAACCGATCGAAATGCCCAAGTGGGCGATACGATCCAGCCCGGTCGCGTCGTGGAAGGCCTGCAACGCGGGGACGAGAGACGCATCGATGACCAGTTCGACGCTTCCCCACCCAAGACCCGCCGCAGGACCGGTGACGACCGGGCCGTGGCGAAGGGTGATCGAATTCGGGAACGTCCTGCTGAACGCGGGCAGGTCGACGAGCCTGGGCGGCACGTCGGGACGGTCGTCGAACGCCACGACAACCCTCGCCGTGGCCGTGCTCGAAAACCAGCCGAGGTCCCAGTCGTCCAGCGACACTTCCACCGTGCCGTACGGCGCCAGCAAATCTGCGAGGTAAGCGAGGTCGCTCTCCATGAGCGACCTGGCTCTGGCGCCGAACAGGGGTGGCAGCGCCGCCGCCAGGACCACGACCAGTACAACCGCCGCGATCGCAACTCTTTTCATTGTGAATTCTCCGATTGGGCGCCGCCAGCCGATTCCATCGCAGGACGCGTCGACAGGTTCGTCAGGTGGCCGGTCGGACTCGCCAATAGATTCAAGACGTGAATCGGCGTTTCGGAATTAACCTCGAGGCTCCACTTGCCCAAGCCGTCGCCCAAGGCGCCGTCCAGGTCCTCGGCACCGGCCTCCAACGCCTGGGACGTCACGGTGCGGACCTTGCCAGCGGGCAGGGACACTCGGACCCTGCCCGCAGATCGTTGACCGGTGTCGTCCACACCGCTGATCGTGACCTCCGCCATCTGGTCGCCCGCATTGATCAACCGCAACTGGCTCACCTGGTTGCGGTTGCTGCCGGGGTTGAAGATCGGAACGTGATGGACTCCCGCGTTCTCGGGCACCGTGTCGTGCATGCTGGTCAGAAAGCCGTCTTCCGTTCGCATGTACGCGAGCACGGTGAGCTCGAGTGCACTGGTCAACTCCAGACGCCAATCCCCCTCGCCCGCGCCCGTGCTGCCCGACAGGCCCTTGGCCGCATTGCCGGTCTCGAGGTCGTCCGAGTTGAAATGGACCGTCTCGTCGGCATCCATCTGCAACACCACGGTCTCGTATTCATTGTCCGTTTGATCGTAGGCCCGGATCTCCACCGATCCGGCCCCGCCCCGATTTACGACGCGCACGAATCCCTGCCGCATCGTCGCGTCCGACGCCGACGGGAACAGGTAGACGTGGTGGGCGGTTCCGTTCGTGGCGGACTCTGTATTGTCCGGCGTCGTGGACAGATTCGTCAGATGCCCGGTCGGGGTCTGCATCAGGCCAGCCACGCCAATCGGCTGATCGGAGGTGACGAGAAGGCGCCACTTGCCCGAACCCGTGCCCAACCGGCCCTCCAAGCCGGTGCCCCTCTCCAGTTCCGCCGCCGAGATCGTGCGCGTCTCTCCCGCTGCCAGCATGAGACTCGCCGTGTCCGACGACGCCCCGCGGCCGTCGACGCCGGAGATGGTCACCGCGGCGTCGGCATCGCCGCCATTGATCAACTTGAGCAAGCTCTCCTGGTCCGTGTTCCTTCCCGGGTTGAAGATCGGCACCGAGTACCCGTCGGGTCCGGCCGGAACCAGATCGTGCAGGCTCGTGAGGAAACCGTCGTTCGTGCGCATGTAGGTGAGCACGTGCACACCGTTTCCGCGGAGTTCCAGCCGCCAATCGGCACTGCCTTGGCCGACGCCCCGGGACAGGCCCTTGGCGATGTTGCCGCTCTCGAGGTCGTTCGAGTTGAAGTGCACGGTCTCGCCGGCATCCATCGCGAGCGTGGTCGGGTGACGATTGCCGGCGGCGTCGACGGCCTCGACATGCACGACGTTGAATCCGCGCCGGTTGATGACGCGAACGAACCCCTGGCGCGTGTCGTGGTTCGCGTGCGCGAACACCGGCACGTTGGCGACGGGTCCCGCCGGATCGACGATCAGGCCGACTGCGATCGAGTCCATTAGCCACACGCCCCTGGCGAAGCCGCCGTCCGGCGCGGTCACGGAGACAACAACTGTCTCGTGGTCCTCGTTCTCGTCGTCTTCATTGGTGGAAACCGTGAATACTGCTTCCACCTCGTCCGCCGGAACGATGACGGAGCCGGACTGTCCGCCAGCGTAGTCGTCGCCTTCCGTCGCCGACCCAGCCCGCGCTCGCCAATCCACCACGACATCTCCCGAAGAAGGCACCGAGAGGCGCACGGCGAATTCCAGGTCTCCGCCCTCCCGCACAGACGCCTCTACCACCGATAGCCCGATGTGATAGAGAGTGATGCCCCGACCCTGAAGCACGGGCACGTGCTCGCTGACCGAAACATCGTCGAGGGGATTCCCGTACAGATACACGAAATCGCCGAAGCCCAGCCCGGCATTGTCGACGAGGGGTTCGATGTCGCGAATCTGGTTATCGGAAAGATCGAGGTAGAACAGGCTCCCGACGTCGGCGAGCGGCGTGACGTCGCCTATCGCATTGCCGTCCAGTCGCAGGAAGAACAGCCGGGGCATTCCGGCTAGCCCGGTCAGGTCCCGGATCCGGTTGTCGCTTGCCGAAAGGAAGAACAGCCGGTTCAAGCCAGATAGCGGTGACAGATCCACGATGAGATTGCGGTCGAGGTATAGGTATTCCAAGCGCGTCAGATCCGACAACGGCGAGATGTCGGTAATCGAGTTTCCGGACAAGTGGAGCCTCCGCAGACTCGGCAGGGAACCGATGGGGCCGATGTCCGTGAGCCGGTTGGACGTCAATCCAAGCACCTGCAGTTGACGCAGCGCCGACAAATCCGGCAGGTCCGCGACCTCGTTGCCAAACAGATGTAGTTCAGTCAAGGCCGACAATCCCGATAGCTGCGCGATATCGGCAATGCTGTTTCGGTCAAGGCCGAGCCAAGTCAGCCGCGTCACGTTCGCCAGGGGCGACACGTCGTCAATGTCGTTGTCCCCAAGCCCCAGGTAGCTCAGCTGAAGGAGCCCGGACAGGGGGGTAAGGTCGGCAATCTCGTTGGAGTTCAGGGTCGCGGTCGCGAGTCTCGCGAGGTTCTCGAGCCCATCTATGCTGGTGATGTTGTTGGAGTCCGCGTTCAGCGTCTCCAGTGCGACCAAGTCCTGCAGTGCCGACAGGTCGGAGATTCCCGTTCGGTTCAACGACAGTGCCGTCAGGCCGGAAAGGCTACCCAGCGGAGAGAAGTCGCCGATCGGATTGTTGTCGAGGTCGAGGAAGGTCAAGCTGGCGACGGACGCCAGTTGCGACACATCCTCGATGCCGTTGCCGGCAATCTGCAACCGATTGAGATTCGCCAGGTGAGCCAAGGGCGACAAGTCCTCAATGGAATTGGCATCGAGGACCAGGTTCGTTAGCGCCGTGGCGGCTTCAAGCCCGTCGAGACTCGCGATGCCGAGACCCGTCGCATTGAGACCCGTCAATGATGCCAGGTCATCAAACGTCAGCTCCTCGTCGGAGGATTTCACCAATGCCTGATATATGGCATCTCGTAGGTTTTCGTCCCGGATCGTCGGGTCGCCGTCGTCGTCGACAATGGTTCCGGTGGCCTGGCGCCCATCGAAACTCGCGGCCACGCCGGTGGTTTCGACGACCGTTATCGTGAACGTGTCATCGCCCTCGGGAATGTCGTCGTCCACGGTTTCCACCGTGGCGACGGCGAAATTCTGGTTCGCGGGAATGGTCACTGTGCCCGACTGGTCCACGTAGTCCAGACCGTCAACCGCCGTTCCCCGCGCCAACTCCCACTGCACGGTCACGTCCGTCGACTGCGCCTCCGACAGGTTGAACGAGAACGACAGGTCCAGCCCCTCGGCCGTGCGCGAGTCGGTCACCGAAACCGTCGGGCCGACCGTCACCCCCAATCCGGGCGTGCAGTTGTTGTCCGTGTCCGTCTCGTTCTCGACCGCATCCACGCAGGCGCCGTAGTAGTAGACGCCATTCTCCGCCGGCGCGGTTTCAACGAAGGCGTGGCTGAAGACTTCCTTGCCCCCGCGAGCTTCTATGTCGAAGGTGCTCAGCAACGTGTCGTCGGTTCCGATGTGAGGGTCCGCTGAGCGGTAGATGGACCCAACCGTCGCGGTCGATTCGATCCGACCCTCGTTGGCCCCCGATAGCGGCAAGATGATCCCAGCCTGACCCGCACTCCAAGCCCGGCCCCGTAGCGGCGGTGTGATGGCGACAATCAGATCGGGACCCGCCTCGCGGAACGAAGCGATGATGTCTCGCGTCTCGTTCAACGTGCGCCGGGCATCGGCGGGCCCGTTGAGCGCGAACGACCCGGACTCGCCGGCGATCCCCATGGGATCGCCCTCGTAGGTTAGATCGGGGTTGGAAAAGCGCAGGATTCGTTGGCAGCTAAACCCCGCAGCCGTACATTGATTGACGTAGGCCATGATCGTCCGCCACCGGGAGGATGCGGGGGCCCCTTCCTCGAAAGCGCGCTGGTTCACGTAGCCATGGCTGTAGGGCGACGGCGTATTGGCGGCATCGACGTAGCGGTCGTGACGGAGGCCCATGTTGTGGCCAAACTCGTGGGCGAGAACG
>JAPOYW010000267.1 GCA_026706425.1 Gammaproteobacteria bacterium | reverse complement strand
GTTGCCGGATTCGTAGCGCCCGGCAACTTCAGCCATCGCACGGCGTCGGCGATCACGACGGGCGTGGTCAGGCTGTTGATCTCGCCCAAGGATACGACGACGTGTACGTCCCCGGGCGCAGCCAGTTCGATTGCGCCAATCGGATTCCACCCTTCGACGCCGTTCGATGCATCGAAGGCGACCGGGTTGCCTTGATCGGCCGTGATCAACTTGATCGCGTAGGCCCCTCTCGGCTGCGTCAGGAAGGGCGGCGCACCGGACCGGACGGCTCTTTCCCTACTTGAAGCCGCCTCGTTGTTCCGTTGTGTGGCCGCGAGTCGCACGCCGCGGAACGGAAGGTGGTAGTCGACGCGCCAGCGTCCGGCGCTGGGGAGTTCCGCCGAGAAGATCACTTCGCTTGGTCTGCTCAAGGTCCTCGTCACCGCAACCGTGCGGCGATACCGTCCCCACGCGCTGGGGACCGGCAGCCGCGTCCAATCCTGTGGCAGGTCGGCGAACATCGTGTATTCCGGCAACCCCTCGTCCTGCTCTCCGGTGGCCGTCGGAGCGCCCTGGGACGTCGCGACCGAAAACCCTGGGTCGAGATCGTCTACCACGATCTCGTCGCCCGGGAACGGTCGCCAACTGCTTGGCCGCGTGCCGGCGAACGCCTCCGCCGGTGATTGGGTTTTGGGGTTCGAAACTAGGCGGTGGCAGGGCCAGGTAGCCTTGGTTCAACGACAGGTACGGTTCAACCCAGCCGGCTTGGGGCGGACCGGGCACCACCATGCCGATTTCCACGGATGCGTGCCCCTCGACGCGGATCGGCCGAGACCAGTGGTTTCGAATGCCGGTGGACGAAGTGCCGTCACGGACCATGTAGCGGACGCGCAGCAAGCCGCTGGCCGATTCGCCGTTGTGGACGTGCACGAGCGTCTGGTAGCGCGGCACGCCCTCCCGGGTGGCGGTCAGCCGGATGATCGAGAGGGGTGATGCAACGAATCCCGGCAAGGATGTGTCGTGAATCCAATCGCCGAGCAATTGTGGTGTCCATCAGGAACCGGGGCGGGGTCACCAGGTGGGGAGAGGCCCACAGGATCCGGTGAAACACCGCCTGGGCGGCGTAGATGCCCAACCCCACGGCGAGGGCCAGCGCCAGAAGAACTGCGTTCGTACCAGCCGAACCGACGAACGCATCTCCGCGATCGCGATGGCGCCGAAAGCGTGGATGGCCATTCCGGAACACTACACCATGGCTGTAGGTGGTCGCCCGACCGTTCAGCGCGACCGGACGACGAACGACTCCGATTCCAGGCCGAGCAGGGTTCGCCCCGCATCCTCCATCAGGTGGGGCGCCACGGTGGCGTGCTGGCGGACCACCCGCACGTCCCGGCTGATGCGCTCCAAGGGGTCGCCGATGCGGTTGGCCGACGTCCCGGCGGCTTCGCAGAGGATGTCTACCGTCTCCACGGCGGCACGGGCGGTATCGGAGGCAACGATGTGGAACAGCGCCCGGTCCCTGGGGGACACCTCGTGGCCGCGAACGACCGTCTCCCAGCTTGCCTCGGTGAGATCCATCAACGCGGCGCGCGCCCCCGTGAGACGGGCTTCGGCGAGTGCGATGGCACGCTGCGCGAACGGCCTGTCCCGTACCGTCCTCGTGGTGAACCGCGGTTGCTTGGAGGTCGCGAGTTCGACGAATGCGTCGATGCCTGCCCGGGCGATGCCGATGGCAACGGCGGCCTTGTTGTAGGCCAGCCGGTTGCCGAGCGGCAGGCGCAACTGGGGCGTGGTCGCCTCGTTGCCGCCGATGGGAGCGATGATCCGGGAATCCGGAACATAGACGTCGTCGAGGCGAACGTCGTGGGAACCCGAACCTCGAAGGCCGGCCACATGCCACGTGTCGATGATCTCGAATTCCCCCACGGGTACGACCGCGTAGCGGTTGCCCTCGTCGAGCAGTTCGCCGCCATCGTAGAGGCGCACTGTTGCGCCGAAGATCTGCGCGTTGTGGATGCCGCTCGCGAACTGCCACTGGCCGGACACGCGCCAACCGTCGCCCTCCCGCTGCGCTGGATGAACGGCTGCCGTGGAACTCGCCATGATGGTCATCGGGTCGACGATCAGCTCGGGACAGCGACCCTTGAATCCGGGACCGATCAGTCCGAACGTCTCGATGCCGATCATCAGGTTCCAGCCGGCGCTGCCGTCGGCCCGGGACGCGGCCTCGATGACGGCGATCTGGGTCATGGGGTCTGCATCGGCACCGTGGATATCGTTGGTCCCCGCGAGGCGGTACAGACCGTGCCGGGCAAAGGCCTTGGCGACTGGCTGGGGCAGGTGTCGGATCCGTTCGGCTTCGTCGGCGTGGCCGCGAATCAAGGGCGCAAGGCTCTCGGCGGCCTGGATGTGGTTCGGCGCGGCCATGCGAACGAGTGTACCCGCTGCTTCAGGCGTTGGCGGGTAAGATGTGCGCATGCACGAGTCGGGCGGTGGCGAAGGGGAACCGATTGTGGACGCCGAAACGACGTCCGCGCCGATCGCCTGTCCTAACTGCGGTGCTCTGAAGCAGGGCAGGTTCTGCGCTGTCTGCGGCCAGAACGACCGCGACTACTTGCGGTCGGTGTTTCCGGTTGTCTCCCAGATCTTGGCGGAGACCTTCGAGGCCGACTCGCGGGTGTGGCGGACGCTGGGCGCGCTGTTTCTCCGCCCCGGATTCCTCTCCCTTGAATTTTCGCGCAACCGTCGCGCCCCCTACCTGTCGCCGTTTCGGCTGTACCTGTTCACGAGCCTGCTGTTCTTCCTGGTGTTGTCCTTGACCGTGGACGACCCCAAACGAAGCGACGGCCCGGGCCTGATCCAGGTCCCGTTGGGCGGCTTGGAGGAGGACAAGGACGACGCCATCGCGAATCTTGGCCTCGACAAGCTCGAGGCGAATTCCGAAGCCATCGAGACCTTGAAGCGAAGCTTGGGCGAGGAGCGAGCCGGCAAGATCGACCAGATCCTGTTGCGCCCGGCGTCGTCGGTTCCCCGGATGCTGCTCGTGAACAACGCCGTAGGGCTTGCCGGTGGAGACGAGGGCCTCGACGAACCCCTCGACTTGTTCGTCGCCGGTCAACTCGTGGATGTGTTCCACGCGCCATGGCCGGTGGTCCGGGATCGCTTCGTCGGCTATTTGCCCGTCGCCATGTTCTTCGTGCTGCCGCTGTACGCGCTGATGCTGAAGGTGTGGTTCGTCCGGCGCCGCCGGTTCTACGCCGAGCACCTGGTTTTCAGCATTCACATCCACACGATGGCGTTTACCGTGTTCGGCGTCGCCCTGGTGACACCGGAAGGTTGGCCCGCCGTTGACGGGATCCTCCAACTCGCGCTGATGGCGTATTACTTCGTGGCCCTCAAGCGCTACTACTCCATGGGCGTGTTCGGAACAATCGCGAGTTTCGTGTTCCTGTCGGGGCTCTATTCGCTATTGGTCGCCGCGGTGGTGTTGGGCTCGCTCGCGGCCGTCGTCGTGTTTTTCTGACGAGGCGGCCCTTGGCGGCTCGGCAGCAATAAGTGCGACCCATGATCGCAAGCGCTTAACTGTCCTATGGTTTCCGCGCACGCAGGATTGGTAGAGAAAGGAGACGCGGGCCTGGGCCAGCTTGAATCCGCGCCGCGCCGCAGACAGGAGGTAGGGGAAAGACTCCGCATATTGCCCGCGGCGATACAGCGAGGAGCCGTCCCGGCGGCTGTCGTAGAGTTCAACCAGGAACTCAAGAGTCGGTGGTTTGCCCTCGGCGGAGGACTGGCGGTGACGACGACCTCTTCGATGTCGTCATCTTGGCGGTCTTCGGATACGGCCGCGGGCGGAGGGGCGGCCAGTACTCTGTCGAGGTTGCAGGGTTGTCCGAAGAGTTGCGCGAAGACCAGTGCGGCGAATACGGTGCCCAAATCGGGCCGACAGGAAATCCGAGGGCTTGGGCTCGGCAACCTCTTCCTCTGGTCGTAGTGGCAGGATTCGCCGGCGTCCAGTGCCCGCAGACCACGTCAGGCTTCAGGAACTGCTAACGACCGGGTCATCCTAGGACATGGGACCACCGACCTCGCTGCGGATCGCCTCGTACGCCTGTCCGAGCACATGGACTATCGCGTCCACGCTGCGCGCCCCGGCCTGGAAGATCGCCGTAGCGTTCAGTGCTCCCCAACCGAAGCCCATCGCCCTGACCTCGGCGGCGCGCGCACGGACACGGTCCAACTCGGCATAGAAACGCTTGCCCGCCTCGTCTCGGGGCGGCACGTCGAGCATCATCTGGTAGCTGATCTCGCCGGGGTCCCGCCCGGCTTGTTCGGCGTAGGCCGCGATCTTGGCCTTGCAGCGTGCCGCGACGTCGGGGTCGGTGATGGCGGTGGCCAGCCAGCCGTCGCCGTACTCGGCCACCCGTCTCAATGCACGATCCGAATTGCCGCCGATCCAGATCGGCAACCGGCGACCTTGGGGCGGCTTGGGCTCCATCGCCATCGCCGTGGAGGTATAGAACCGGCCTTGGTAGTCGACGTTCTCGTCGGACCAGTAGGCGCGCATGAGTTCGATCGCCTCGTCCATGCGCCGGCCGCGGGTATGGAAGTCCTCCTCTAAGGCGTCGTATTCGGATTCCTGCCAACCGACGCCGATGCCGAGGCGCACCCGGCCCCCCGAGAGCGTGTCCAGCGTGCTTACCTGCTTCGCGACCAGTACGGGCTGGCGCTGCGGCAGCACGAGGACCTCGGTGCCGAGGCCGATGCGTTCGGTGACCGCGGCAACGTGCGACAGTGCTATCAGGGCTTCGAGGATCGGCATCTTCGGCGGGTACATCGGGGCTTCCCGGTTGGCGGTTGGGAAGCCCATCACGACATGGTCGAAGACATCGAGTTGGTCGAAGCCGATGCTCTCGATGCTCTGCGCCAGCCGGCGAACGCCGTCGCCGCCCTCGCGGTAGCTGACGCTTGGGAACTCAACCGATAGTTTCATTGCGGCTTTTCTTCGGTGCTGACGCGAATCTTCGGTACTGACGTGAAACCGGGGTGGTACCGCGTCCGGCACCACCCCGGTGGTTTGGTGAGGGAATCAACCTCCCTCAAGATCCAACTAAGGAGTCAGAGGGGGTTGCCCCCAACAAAAGATTGCACTGATCACCTCCTTATTCCGCCCAACACGTCGCCGGACTATACGCAGTTGAAGCGACAGTGCAAGCGGATGTTTCGGGGCGTCGTACAATTCGCGTCGACAGAGTCGGAGTCTCCAAGCCAATGGCGGAGGTCGGAATCTGGGAACCGCCGGTGCCGGACGCACCGCCGACGCCGCGGACCCCGTCGCTAGTCGAGAGCATCGGCCGCAATGTCCTGGTCGGTTTGGCCATCTTCCTCCCGTTGCCGGTGAAGCGCCCCTTCGCCGGAGATCCCCGTGCCATCCTGGTCGCGCTCTTCGTTCTCTTCGTTCTTGCCTTTGTCGCCGACTACGTGGATGCGGGGCGCGGCGCGGTGTTCCAGCGCTGGTGCTTGTATGCCCTGTGCGCCATTCTTGTTGCTAAGGTCAGGTGGCTCCTTG
>JAPOYW010000366.1 GCA_026706425.1 Gammaproteobacteria bacterium | reverse complement strand
CCGCCTTGGTGGAAGGCGTGAACAACGGGGCCTCCAGCCTGTCGCCGTTCGCGAGTCCCTCGGGCAGATCGATGCCGCAGACCTGGCCGGTGTTCTGATAGTCCTTCCAACCGCTGCCGGCGAGATAGCCGCGGGCGATGCACTCCACCGGCAGCACCCGGGTCTTTCGGCACAGCATGATGCGCCCATCGAGTAGATCCCGTTCCGTGTCGGAGAGCCCCGGAACGTCCGCTGCATCGGTGGAGATGAGGTGGTGATCGACAACCCCGGCGAAGTGGTCGAACCAGAACTTCGAGATCTGCGTGAGTACCACGCCCTTTCCGGCCGGGCCGTTCCCGAGAACCACGTCGAAGGCACTGACGCGGTCGGTGGCGATGATCAAGAGGGCCTCGCTGCCGTCCGGCATCTTTACGTCGTAGAGGTCGCGGACCTTGCCGCTGCGCTTGTTTGGGAGAGCGAGATTCGTCTCCATCACGAGTCTAGGCTGCACGTGTTCTCCGTTGTTCGGCCTGGTCGATACGGCTCGCCGTGCGGCTCCCGAGGCGAGCCACCTTGGGAGAGGGCAAGATTGCGCGACCGCGCGTTGTACTGCAAGACGCTGGGCGCTATCAGGCTCGGTCTACCTATGGCGCGGCCGCAGGAAGCCGCCGTCGTTGACCCACAGGTCGCCCCACCAGATCGGCAGAGCCTTGTCCTCGCGCCAGGCGGGGTCGGACGAGAACTGGTTGATCCAGTTCACCACGAGGCCGCGCCGGACACCGCACTCCCGCATCAAGCGGGCCATCTCGCGGGGCGATGCGTCGGTGGTCACCATGAATTCGTTGCACTCCGCAGGCGATAGCTGCGCGAAGAGTTCCCTCACCGCGTGCTTCTCCCAGTCCTCGATGCCGGCGATGTCGTGCACCAGGTCGGTCAGGCGTTCGGCCGTCGGGCAGTGCATGCCCGCCATGTACGCGCCCACAACACCCCGCACTCCCAATGGCCGGCGGATTCGTTCCTCGAACGACTCGGGAAGCCGATGTCCCATGCGCCGGTTGGCGATGGGGGAGTCGAACGTATGATCCTCGCAGACGTCGTAGAGCACGACGTGCGCGATCTTCACGTCAGTGTCCATGTCTGCCGCCACGATGGCCAACGTCGCCGTCGCCTTGCGTCAACGGCGGTACGTACTCGAGATTGCTTTCCATTATCCACAGGACCTGTTGCCACACTTGGCAGGCGATGCGGCCGAATCTGGTTTTCGCGAGCGCCTGGGATGGTGCTTGGCTCTCGCTTTCCGCTAGGTCCCGATAGACCGCGAGCGTGGTCCGCTTCATGTCTTCGGTCATGGTGGACCAAGCATAGGCCAGGTCGTCCGGCGCCAGCGTGCGCGCCACGGCGAAGTCGTAGGCGTCCCGTTCGGTCGCGAGGCGGTTGACGCCGAGACGGTTGAACATCTTCTTCGTCAGGATGTCCCTGGTGCCGCCGAGAATCACTCCGGTCTGGTATTCCACCCCGTCGCGCGGATCGCCGTGGAAGATCTCGGTTCCGACGAACGAAACGGGGACGTCGCCGACCATGAACTGAATGTGGTTCGTCCCTACCATGACCACGCTGTCTCTCGCGATGACTCCGTCGCGGGCCAGCGCATGCAGGTCCATCCGGATGGCGTTGAAGTCCTTAAGGAACAAGGAGCCGGGTCGTCCTGTCCCAGGCACGAAAGAGAAGTCCAGATCCGTGCTCGACCTATGGTGCCAGCGGGCCTCCAGCGCCGTGCCGCCACCTAGGCGCAAATGCTCGACCGGAATCCACGCCGACAGGATGTCCACGGCAGTGCCCACTGCTCTCGCCGGGGCGGGATGGAGTCGCAGCCTGTCGGGTTCAACAGTCACGGCCAAGTGTTACTGCTTGGCGAGCGCCTGTTCGAAGTCGCCAAGCAGGTCCTCGATGTCCTCGATGCCGGTGGAAATCCGGATCAGCGAGTCGGCGATTCCCATGCTGGCGCGGCGCTCGGGTCCCATCTCGTAGTAGATGGTCTCGGCCACCGGGATCGCGAGCGTGCGGTTGTCGCCGAGGTTGCTGGACTTGATGGCCACGTCGAGTCGATTCAGGAACGCGAAGGCATCCAGTCCGTCGGCAAGCTCGAAGCTGAACAAGGCCCCGGGGTGGCGGAAGAGTTTCGTTGCCCGGGCGTGTTCCGGGTGGTCTGGCAGGCCGGGGTAGTAGGCCCGTGCGACCTTGTCGTGGGCGTTCAGGAAGGCAACGAGCGCCTGGGCGTTGGCGCACTGGCGCTCCTGTCGCAGGGCCAGGGTTTCGGCGCCGATGCCGAGGTGCAGCGCGGCTTGGGGCCCTAGCGTCGGGCCGAAGTCGCGCAGGCCCTTCTTGCGGACCTGCGTGATTCCCCACTTCGCCGCGTCGCCTTTCTTGTAGGTGTCCTGGATGTTGGGAAAAGTCGACCAGTCGAAGCGACCCGTCTCGGTCAACGCGCCGCCGAGCGTGGTGCCGTGGCCGCCGATGTATTTCGTCAGGCTGTTGACGATCAGCGAGGCGCCCACGTCGACGGGCTGGAACAGGTACGGCGACGTCATCGTGTTGTCCACCACGTAGACGAGGCCCTTTGCGCGGCAGAGCTTGCCGATGCCTTCGAGATCGGCGACCTGGGTGCGCGGGTTGGCGATCGTCTCGACGAACACGAGCCGGGTATCGGGGCGGATGGCTTGTGCAACCGCAGCCGCGCTCGTCGCGTCAACGAAAGTCACGTCGATGCCGTGCAGGCCGAAGGTCTGGAACAGGCTGTTGGTGTTGCCGAACAGGAACGAACTGGACACGAAGTGGTCGCCTTTGCGCAGCAGCGCGAACAGCACCATGCCGATGGCGGCCATGCCGGTGCCGAAGCAGACCGTGGCGACGCCGCGCTCCATGGCGTTGATCTTGGTCTCGAGCGCGGTGACCGTCGGGTTGACCTGCCGCCCGTAGGAGTACGCGGAACTGCGGCCCTGGAAGACGTCGGCGAGATCCTGGACGTCCTCGTAGCCGTAGGCGACGGAGGTATGGATCGGCTTGTGCAGCGAACCGTGCTCGATGCCGCCTCGGCGGTCGGAGTGGACGATGGTGGTCGTGAAACCCGGCATTGCTGACATCCGAACGTGCGCGTTGGCGGGACTATAACCCCGCCCGGTGCCTGGGCCGCAGAAAACGGGAGGCGCTACCGGCGGTGGTGCATGTCGTCGAACAGAGGGAACACGCGCGCCAGGGCGGAGAGGGCGAGCGCGTGGCGCAGGCTGCCGTCGGCCATCGCCGCACGGATTCCGTCCAGGGACAGGAACTCGAGTCCGATGGCTTCGCCGGGACCCGGTTCGGGCTCGGCCAGCTTCCCGACGCCGTCCGCCAGGAAGTGGTGGCAGAGGTGCGGGTGGATGGCCGGGTTGGGTTCCACGGCCCCGAGATAGGTCCATGCGCCGCCGCCGTAGCCGGTCTCCTCGAGCAGTTCCCGCTTGGCGGCCGTCAAGGGGTCTTCGCCGGGATCGACCATGCCGCCGGGGGTTTCGAGCGTGCGGGCGCCGATGCCGAAGCGGTACTGGTCGACCATGATCGACAGGCCTTCCGGGGTCAGCGCAACGATGTTGATCCAGTCGACGGACTCCAGGATCAGGCGTTTGAGCACCGGCTCGCCGTCGGGGTGGCGCATCCAGTCGAACCGGACATCCAGAATGCCGAGGTTCGGTCCCCGCTCCGAGCGGACTTTCTCCCAGTCGAGCTTCACCTTCGTCAATACCCCGTCAGTTCCATGTACCCTGCTCCCGCGCGCCGCCCCTCGTCGTCTTCGAGATGGACCGCGCCTTCCCAGTATCGCACCGCGGTGTCCATCACTTGGTCCTTGATCGCGGCGCGAATGACGTACTGCTGCGCCTCGCCTCCCCGAATGACGAGGTTCCAGGCCACGGGCCAGCCACGCCAATGCTGGATCGGCATCAGCGAGAAATCCCCTGCGGTCAACGTCCGCGAAACCTCCCCGTCCCCCAGGCTGCCGGCGTTGTAGGCGTCGGTTTGCCCGTCGATCCGGCGCAGCTGGTAGAGCATGAGGTCGCGACCGTCGTCGAGGTGCAGCGCGAACCAGTCCCACCCCTGGTAGGCATCGCCGAGCACGCCGGTGCTCCACTCGCGGTCGATCCACGCCAGCCCGCTGACCGCGTGGCTCGAACCGCCGACAACGAGTTCGCCCTGGGCCTCGAGGCGCGGCACGGAATAGTAGTACGAGGCGTTGCCGGGTCCTTTGCGGGATAGACCGCGATCACCCTGCAGGATGGCCGGCCGCCTTGCCGTCAGCAGCAGATCGGCGGAGAAATCAGCGCTATTGACCGTCAGCCGCAGCGGCGAAAAGGCCTCGCCGGTGGATGCGAGCTGCCAATCGTCGAGGTGGACCCGGAACGGGTCGGCACGTGCCCCGGCAAGTGCCGGGTGGCCGCGGCTGAAACGCTCGGCCGCCATGTGCCGGCGGGCGGTGATGTCGGACAGGGCGATGTGCGCCATGTAGCCCTGCCCGGTCCGCCAGGCTTCGGGTCCGCCGTCCGGCACCGGGGTTTCGCCGCCGCGTGCTTCGAGCCCTTGTCGGAACAGCGTGAACTGGACGCCGAACTCGCGGGTTTCCGATCCGGCGGTCGAGACGACCGCGGTCAGGTACCACCACTCGCTTCGGTAGGACGGATGGGGCCCATGGTCGCGGGGAAACACGAACTCGCGGATTCGGTCGGCCCGGGCGAATCCCGCTGCGGTTCCATCGGCCGAACCGAGAATCGAGCGGAGACTTCGCGCCGCGTCGGGATCCGGTTCGCCGCAGCCGAGCAACAAGACCGCGGTGCCCGTCGCGCACCAAGCCAAGAGGATCCTTGCAGACTCCTGCCCCACCTAAGGTATCCCCCTGAACGCGACACGATAGGCCGGCAACGCACCGGCCGCCCATGCGGCCAGGATTCCCAGCAGCAAAGGCCCGGCTATCGACACGAAGTCGACGTGAAGGCTGATCGACCAGCCGAAGGCGGCCGGATTGACGAAGTCGCAGAGCACCCACGCGATGGCCAGTCCGAGCGGTAGCGCGGCGATCAGGGCCATGGCGCCGAGCACGACCGTCTGGGACAAGGCCAAGCGCCAGAGTTCCGCCCGGGTGTGGCCGACAGCCGAGAGCAGGCGGAACTCCCGGGACCGGCTCGCCTGCAGCGAGGTCAAGGCCGCGTAGAGCCCGATGGCCGCCACCACAAGCGCCATCGCCGCGAGTGACCGGCTCACCACGAAGGTGCGATCGAACACGGCGACTGCCGCCGCGCGGATGTCGTCGTGGTTGCTGACCCGGTCCGCACCGTAGCGCTCGCCCAATGTGGCCGTCAGGTCCCGGCTCCCGCCCGGGTTTGCCCGGACCGTAACGCGCCGCCAGCTGACGGAAGTCGCATCGAGTTCGGTCAGGAAGTTCGTCGGCAGGATGACCCGGGGCGCCGCGGCGCCGAAATCGCGGAAGACGTGGGCGATTCGGGCGGGGACGGACCTGCCCGCGACGACCAGGTTCACGACATCGCCTGTTGCGACTCCAAGGAGGCGC
>JAPOYW010000475.1 GCA_026706425.1 Gammaproteobacteria bacterium | reverse complement strand
TATCCGCGGCATCGAGGCCAACCTCGGCTCTCACCCCGCCGACAGCTTCCTGCGCAATCTGCACCCCGACCTCAAGGCCGACTACATCCTCGCCAATCCGCCGTTCAACATCTCGGACTGGTCGGGCAAGCTACTGGCCGACGACGCGCGCTGGCGCTACGGCACGCCGCCCGTCGGCAATGCCAACTACGCTTGGATTCAGCATTTTCTGTATCACTTGGCGCCGCCCAACGGCCACGGCGGCGGTGTTGCCGGCTTCGTCATGGCCAACGGCTCCCTCTCCACCAGCGCCGGCGGCGAGGGCGAAATCCGCCAGCGCATTGTCAAGGCCGATCAGGTGGATTGCATCGTCGCGCTCCCAGCGCAGCTCTTCCTCACGACCGGCATCCCCGCCTGCCTCTGGTTCCTCACGCGCGACAAGACTGGCAAGAACCTCAAGCGCGGCGGGCGTGACCGCAAGGGTGAGACGCTTTTCATCGACGCCCGCAAGCTCGGCAGGATGCGTACCCGTACGCTGCGCGTGCTCACCGGCGGCGACGACGGCGAAACCATGCTGGCCGACGGCGAGGGCGACCCGAACTTCGATTCCGACCTGGGCCGGATCGTCTACACGTTCCGTCAGTGGAGGGGCGAGACTGCGCCGGCTTGGTGGGATGAAGCGCGGCACGGAGAATGGGCCTACCGCGACATCCCCGGCTTCTGCAAAGCCGAGACGATCGGGCGCATCGGCAAGCACGGCTTCGTGCTTACTCCAGGCCGCTACGTCGGCGCGGAGGAAGTCGAGGACGATGGCGAGCCGTTCGCGGAGAAGTACCCGCGCCTGCTGCGGGAGTTGGAGGATTGTTTTAGGGAGGGAGAGCGACTGACGGCCGTGGCCCGCGAACAGGTGTTAAGGGTTAAGGAATGATGCTGACTAGGTGGCCGATGCGCTCAGTCCTCGAGCTCCAGAATGCAGGGATCTTGCTCGTCGCCGACGGCAACCACGGTGAGTACCGTCCGCGCAGTGATGAGTTCGGCCAAGGAGAGTATGCGTTCATTCGGGCAGCAGATATGGATGACGGAAGAGTGCTCTTCGATTCAGCGCAGCGGATTAACGACCAAGCCTTAGCGCGGATCCGCAAGGGCGTTGGCCACGGCGGCGATGTCCTCTTCTCCCACAAGGGTACCGTTGGGAAGCTCGCACTAGTTCCGCTCGATGCTCCTCCCTTCGTCTGTTCGCCTCAGACCACGTTCTGGAGGACGCTCGATGAGGGACGCCTTGATCGGCGATACCTGTACTACTTCATGCGCTCCAGAGCATTCAAGGATCAGTGGATGGCACGAAGTAATGAGACCGATATGGCGGCTTACGTAAGCCTCACGGCGCAGCGGCAGTTGAATGTTGCTCTACCGGAAATCGACGAACAACTTGCCATCGCCGGTGTCCTCGGTGCGTTGGACGACAAGATTGCACAGAACCGGCGAACGGCGCGAGCCCTCGAACGGCTCGCACGCGCGATCTTCCGTGCATGGTTCGTAGACTTCGAGCCGGTGAAAGCCAAAGTTGCTGGCGCAGACTCCTTCCCCTCCATGCCCCAGGATGTCTTCGACGCCCTCCCCACCCAGTTCGTAGGTTCAGAGATCGGCCCAGTGCCAAAGGGGTGGGAGGTGAAGACCATTAGTGAATCCATACACCTTACGATGGGGCAATCCCCGCCCTCGGAGTTCTACAATGAGATCGGTGAGGGACTACCATTCCATCAAGGCGTCACTCACTACGGTTTTCGCTTTCCGACTCATCGGGTTTACTGCACTACTGAAGGTAGGATTGCGGAGCCGGACGATGTCCTGCTGTCCGTGCGTGCTCCTGTAGGCCGAATAAACGTGGCCGATCGCCGGCTGATCCTCGGTCGCGGTCTCGCTGGACTTCGACATCGATCCGACTGCCAGTCGTTTCTCCGTCAACAGATTTCCCATATTTTTGCTGAAGAAGATGCAATCGGCGACGGGACAATCTACAAAGCGGTAGCGAAGCGTTTCTTGGAGCAGATGCCGCTCCTTTCACCTCCTAGGCAAGCGCGAGAAGAGTTCGAGAATCTGACCCGCCCACTCGATAACCTCATTGCCGTGTGCGAAGTAGAATCCCGCAAACTCGCGGAGACACGCGACCTTTTGCTGCCCCAACTGCTGACCGGTCAGAGCCGCGTGGAGGTTGGCAATGGCTAAGTCCTCCACATCCCGCTTTCAAATGGTCGGAGCTCGCTCTGCAATCATTGACGGCCCGATCCCTGACGTCATCGAGCAGCAGATTGACGCGATCGAGAACGCGGTGGAGAGTGTCCCCGACTTTGTATTTGATCTCTCGAAGACGCTGATCGAATCTGTCTGCAAGACGGTGCTCGCCGACATCGGTCAATCAGCCGATCCCAAGTGGGACGCTCCGAGGCTATTGAAGGAGACGACAAATCGCCTAAGTTTACTGCCCCGTAACCATCCCGATCCGGCCAGGGCAAGAGAATCGGTGGAGAAGACGCTACGTGGCATGCTTCAGACGATTCAGGGTCTGTGCGAACTCCGGAATCGCTACGGAATGGCTTCGCACGGTCGGGACGCCTTCGCCGCCCGGTTGGACAACCGACACGCAACGCTCGCGGCAAACGCGGCTGACACCATCGTGTCGTTCTTGTACCGCGTCCATCGCGACGCTCTCATGCAGACACCCGGTGCGCGCGTCTACTACGAAGACCACGCGGATTTCAACGAAGCCTTCGACCTGGAAAACGAGACGTTTCGGCTGGGCAACCTGGAATATCTGCCCAGTCGAGTGCTATTCCATGTTGACCGGGAGGCATATAGAGCTGCGTTGGACGAACATCTCGCCGAACGCGTCGTACCGGAAAACGCCGACGAACGCGTCGTGCCGGGTGGCAACTCGCAGGAGGCCGGATGAGGTTATCGTCACCCACGGAGCGACTCGTCGAGGACGTGGCCTCTGTCTATTTCGGGGCGGTCGGTGCCGCGATCCAGCGCGGCGTCGAGATCGACGACGCTGGGGAGCGAGGCAGCGCGTCCCAGGTCATGCTGACGGGCCGTCTCACCGCCGCATTGCAACGCCTCAATCTCAATCTGCCGCACGACACCATTGACGAGGTCGTGCGCACCCTCTCGCGTCCGCCACAGGCGACCCTGGTCCAGAATAACCGGTGGTTCCACGCTTTGTTCACCGACGGCATCGAGATTGAGCGCCGGGACGCGAATACCGGCGAGACCCGTGGCGACCGCGCCCGGCTGATCGATTTCGACAACCCAAACGCGAACGAGCTTCTGGTGGTGCGCCAGCTCAGGGTGGTGGGGCCATCGGGCAAGAGCATTAGGCCGGATCTGACGATGTTCCTGAACGGGCTGCCGGTCGCGTTGATCGAGCTGAAAGATCCAACCGACACCAAGACAGGTCCGGGCGTGGCCATCGACCAGCTAGGTCGCTACATGCAAACCGCCCCAGACCTGTTTGTGTCGAACCTCGTGCTAGTGGTCTCGGACGGCATGCTTACCCGCGTCGGCTCGATCACCAGCGGACTCAGCCGCTTTATGCCCTGGCGTCCGATCGACGATCGTGAGAGCGGCGGCGCACCTACTCTGGAGGCGCTGATCCGGAGCCTGTTCGATCCACGGACATTGATCGACTACCTGCAAACCTGTGTCACCTTTGAGGAGGACGAACGTGGCGAGATCGACAAGAGGATCGCGGGCTACCACCAGTTCCGGGCGGTGCGCAAGGCACGCGCCAGCGTGCTTGCACGTCTCAAACCGCCGTCGGGCACAGGCGACGGTCGCGGCGGCGTGATCTGGCACACCCAGGGTTCGGGCAAGTCGCTGACCATGTTGATGTTGGCCGGGGGGCTGATCCGAGAGTCGCGCATGAACAACCCCACGATCGTCATGATCACCGACCGCAACGATCTGGACGATCAGCTCTTCGACACATTCGCCGCCGGGCGTGCGCTGCTTCGACAGGATCCGGTCCAGGCCGTGAGCCGGGAGCATCTCAAGGTGTTGCTCGACCACGCGGCGGGTGGGGTGGTATTCACGACGATTCAGAAGTTCGCCGAGGCGCACGGCGTGGTTTCAGAGCGCTCGAACGTGGTCGTTATGGCCGACGAGGCCCACCGCGGCCAGTACGGCTTCGTCGAGGGCGGTGCGCGCTGGATGCGCGAGGCATTGCCGAACGCTACCTTCGTCGGCTTCACCGGCACGCCGCTGGAGCGTGACGACAGAAACACGACCCACGTTTTCGGCGACTATACGGACGTTTACGACATCCGGCAGGCCGTCGAGGACAGCGCCACCCGGCCGCTTTACTACGAGTCCTGCATCATCAAACTGAGGGTGGACGAGAAGGGCGCGCGCGTTGCCGGGGACAAGGTTGAGTACGTTGCGCATCCAGACCGCGCCGGTGAAGGGATAGAGGCCAGTATCCGAGTGCCGCCGGAGTCCCTGGTCGGCGCCCAAGAGCGCATCGAACGCTTGGCGGCGTTCATCGTCGAACACTGGGAGAAGCGCCGCGCCGCGATAGAAGGCAAGGCGATGGTTGTGACTATGAGCCGCGACATCGCCGCGCGGCTCTACGAGGCGATTCGCACGCTACGCCCGGATTGGCACGACGCCGACGACGAACGGGGGGCGATGAAGGTGGTCGTCACCGGCACCAACGAAGATCCCGAGCCCCTCAGGAACCATGTGCGAACTAGGGCCGCTCGCAAGCGTCTGGCGGAGCGCTTCAAGGCCCCCCACGACGAACTGCGCCTGGTGACCGTCTGCGACATGTGGCTGACCGGCTTCGACTGCCCGCCGGCCCACACCCTGTATCTGGATAAGCCGCTGGCCGGGCACAACCTGATGCAGGCCATCGCTCGCGTGAATCGCGTCTACGGCGACAAGCCCGGTGGATTGATCGTGGACCTGCTGGGCTTGGCCGACCAGTTGGCAGATGCGCTCGCGACTTACACCCAAGCCGGCGGCACCGGTGAGGCCGTCAGGAAGGTACAGAACGAGGCTGTGCCTGCCATGCAAGCGGCCTTCGAGAAACTTCGTGGCTTCTTCCATGGTTGCGACTACGAGGAGGCGGTCGACGCCAAACCGCAAACCGTGCTTACGGTGTATCTTCGCACGATCGATCACGTCTTTGGCCAGAAAGACGGCTGGAAGCGCTTGCGCACGCTGGTCAAGGAACTATCGGCAGCCTTTGCGCTGGCGGTTCCACGCCCGGAGACCGAGGCCATTGCGCCGCACCTCGCCTTCTTCCAGCGCGTGACGGCGATGATTCGCAAACGACTGGCCGATGATGCCGGCGGTGGCCGCGATTACGCACGGCAGCGCGACATTGACGCTGCCGTGCGTCAGGTGATCGGCGGCGCGGTCGATGCCGACGATGTGATCGACCTGTTCGCCGTGGCGGGGTTGTCGAACGCCCGCCTTGACATCCTTGGCGATGAGTTCCTAGGTCGGGTGGCGGCGCTGGAGCAGAAGAACCTGGCCTTGGAGACGCTGCGCAAGCTGCTCAACGACCAGATTCGCATCACCGAGCGCACGAATATTGTCCAGAGCCGCAAATTCCGCGAGGCGCTCGAAGACGCGA
>JAPOYW010000275.1:1050-5645 GCA_026706425.1 Gammaproteobacteria bacterium | reverse complement strand
CCACGATAGCTTCGAGCTGCGCCCATCGGCTCTTGAGACGCTCCTTGCGTTCGACCTCCTCGCCCTCGGTCGCTTCCTCGAAGTCCGGATCGATGTTCGGACGCGCGGATTCGTCCAGAGCGAGCTTGGCCAACCGACTCTCGTAGTAGATGGGCACCGTGGCCCCGTCCTCCACTGCACGCTGAATGTCGTAAACGCTGATGTAGTCGCCAAACACGGAGCGCGTGTTGGCGTCCTGCAATTCGATGGGCGTGCCGGTGAAACCGATGAAAGAAGCGTTGGGCAGCGCGTCCCGCATGTGCCGGGCGAAGCCATCGATGAAGTCGTATTGGCTGCGGTGCGCCTCGTCGGCGATCACCACGATGTTGCGCCGGTCGGACAGCAACGGGTGCCGGTCGCCCTTCTCCTCGGGGAAGAACTTCTGGATCGTGGTGAATACCACGCCGCCCTGCTTGACCGCGAGTTTGGCGCGAAGGTCGGCACGGCTCGACGCCTGTGTGGGCGGCTGTCGCAGGAGGTCGCTGCACCGGGCGAAGGTGCCGAAGAGCTGGTCGTCGAGGTCGTTGCGGTCGGTCAGAACGACGATGGTGGGATTGCCCATGCGGGGCTCGCGGACGATGCGACCCGCGAAGAACGCCATGGTCAGGCTCTTGCCGGAGCCCTGCGTGTGCCAGACGACGCCGATCCGGCGGTCGCCGGCTTCTCCGCCTGGGCGGCGTCCGGACTCGTACCGGCCGATGTCGTGGATCTCGCTGCCGGGGTCGGTCGCCCGCAGGGTCTGGGCGACGGCGGTCTCGACGGCATGGAACTGGTGGTAGCCGGCGACCTTCTTGGCCAGTGCGCCGCCGTCGTCCTCGAACACGATGAAGTCGCGGAGCATCGCGAGGAAGCGCGACTTCTCGAACACGCCCTGGATCAGCACCTGAAGCTCGGTGTAGAAGACCGGCGCGAGTTCCTGGCCGCCAATCGTCCGCCAAGGCTTGAACCACTCGTAGCCCGCTGTTAGCGTGCCGATCCGCGCCTCGAGGCCATCCGAGACCACGAGAATGGCATTGCAGGCGAACAGCGTCGGCATTTCCGCTTTGTATGTCAGCAACTGGTTGTACGCCGAGCGCACCGTGGCGGCTTCATCCGTCGGGTTCTTCAGTTCGATGAGCGCGAGCGGCAGACCGTTGACAAAGACGACGATATCTGGACGTCGCGTGTGCTGGTTCTCCTGAACGGTGAATTGGTTGACGGCGAGCCAGTCGTTCGATTCGGGTTCGTCGAAGTCCAGTACGCGAACCTGCGCTCCCCGAACGTCGCCAGCCTCGTCACGGTATTCCACCGTCACTCCGTCCACGAGCATGCGGTGGAAGCTGCGGTTGCGATCCTCCAGCGTCGCACCTGACGGGTGAAGTAGCCTGCGTGCAGCGTCATCAAGGGCGTCCCGGGGAATCGAAGGATGCGACCTTTCAAGGGCGCCTTGTAGCCGCGAGCGAAGGATCACATCCGCGTAGCTCTCTCGAAACGCGCCCGGTAACGGGGCAACGTCCGTACCGGCTAGCACCTGGTAGCCAAGCCCCCGATACCAGTCGAGCGCAGCGTCCTCGACGATGGACTCGGTGACGATGGTCATGAGCCGGCACGGCCGAGTGGAGGCAACGCCTCTATCCGGCTGAGCCATTGGGCGAAATGGCGGCATTCTTCACGGATGCGCGGCAGCCCAATGTTCGCCGCGACGGTCGGGCCATCCGCCCGCTTGTTGTAGTTCGGCCGAGACAGTAACCGCCCCAATCGTGCGGACGGATGTGTCGTTCCACCGTCGTTGATGTGCTCCGGCGTAGCGTATTGCTTGCGGACGCTTGCGAGCTGCGGAAGGCAACCGTGCCATGCGCTCCGGGCGGTCGCGAATGCCGACACGTCGGCGAACAGCAGAGCTTCAAACTCATGGGGTTGGATGTGAGGAACGAATTGTTCGCGGCGACATCCTGCAAGCTCGACTACTGCGTCGCCGAACGCGGCCTCGATGCCAACGGCCCTCTGGATGGGATCCGGAAAGACTGACGGCTCGATCAAGCCCGGGAAGTCGGGTGCGAGCCCATACAGGTCGAAGAACGTGGAGACGTACACGTCATCGCGTTCCTTGAGAATTCTCGGCAGCTGGTGCAGAACACGATCCTTCGTGAGGCCACCGCCCCGGCCTTGGCGGGATGTTCGGAGCAATCGAGGGGTGACGAATACAGTCCGTTCGGCGAGGGCCGGCGCGACTAGCTGCCTGATGAACGCTTCCTCGGTTTGGCCTTCGCCCACCACCACCAACTCGGTCACCTCAGGGCCTTCCCCCGAGCGTGTTCATCAACCAAAGGTCACCAAGCGAATGGTCCTCCAGCCACTCCGAGAGCTGGTCCCAATCAGGTCTGCGGAAGACCGATGCACCATCGCGGCGCTCAACGACAACGACATTGTCGGGCTGCATTTCGCTCAAGAGATCCACGGACTGAGTGGAGACGATGACCTGGCGCGCTTCACTGGCCCGATTTAGGTGTGCGGCCAGAACGGAAACCGCCGCAGGATGGAGGCCGAGTTCGGGTTCGTCGATCAGAATCGTCGACGGCTGCATCTGCACCGGTTGGAGTAGGAGTGTCGCCAGGCAGATGAAGCGGATCGTCCCGTCGGAGAGCTGGCGGGGTCCAAGTATTCCCGGTTCGATGTCTTTCTGAAGCCACTCAAGTGCCACACGTTCGCCAACGTCTTCGCGGTATAGCAAATCGTCGATGAAAGGCGCGGCAAGGCGCACCGTATCGAGAATCTGTCGGTAGTTGTCGGGGTGGCGTTCCTTGATGTGGCGGAGGCCGGGCGCGATATTGCGCCCGGTGGAGTGCAGTTGGATGTTGTCCCGCTCCAGCTGCGACTGTCGCATGCCTGCTTCAATCGTCGTGTCATGGAAATGAAACACTCGCCAGTCGGACATGGCCTCCCGGAGGAACCGTGCGTAGGGGTCAGACTCCGTCCTTTCGGCAACTGAGAGATCTGATTCGTAGTTACCGGTCCCCACCCAGCCAAGGTTGGTCTCTTCATGGGTGAGTGCCAAATGTTCTCCAACAGCCGTCAGGCCCGCGCGGTAGGTGAGATTGGGGAAGGCAAGGTCGATTTCCAACTCGGACGTGTGCTTGCGGCCGCGATAGAGCAGCGCGTCCGGACCGTCCTCCTTCGCCACGAATAGACGAAGCCGCCCATTGGCCAGCGCCCCCATCATGCGGAACACGTCGACCAGGTTCGTTTTGCCGGAGCCGTTGGGCCCGATGAGCACGTTCAGGGAACCGAGTTCGAACCGTTCAAGCGAGTTGATCGACTTGAACCCGCGGACGGTTAGGTGTGTGACGCCAGACACGCGATCACCGTTTGAGGTACGGGTACATCATGGCATCGAGAACGGTCATAAGACGGCAGCCGCGATGCGTTCGGCATCCGGCACCCGGAGTTCCCCGGAGACTAGCCGCGGAAGCAAGCTATCGCGGAGCTTGGCCAGCATCTGGGCTTCCGCTCGGTTGGCGATGGTTTGATCAAGCCATGCCGCGGCAAGCTTGCCGAACGCGAGCAAGACAGCGGGCGTCCCCGCGACGACGAACATCGACTTCAACGCCTTGGGCGGAACTCGCTGGTGGCTCTTGGAGGTTCCGGTGACGAGCGAACGAAGTGTCGTACGGAAGCCATGATCGCAGAACAATGAAAACAGGAGACCCCTACTCGCTGGTTCCACTGGTGTAAACGCAAGGAATTCCGTAGAGCAAATCTGGGGCACATCCAAGGAATGACTGGGTAGCCACACCCGAGGTATGTCAGGATTGAGCTTGGAGAGGAGTACGGCGCCGTGAGGCACCAGAGTCTTGTTGCTCCTGATGTTCGCGCCGAGTTCTAGAATCGGTGTCTGTCCGCTGTCGTAAGCGGGGACGCTGTAGTGCGCGAATTCTACATCGGGCATTGCGCCCGGCGAGGTGGTTGCCGTGTGGTGGTCCGCGAGTTCGGTGAGGCGGTAGAGGTGCCATCCAATGGGAACTTCCCCGGCTTCGACTTGAACCATCCCGGATGGAAAGAGTGTCACGATGCTTGGCGGCAACCCGACTTCGCGCCCTGCCATCTTCGCCCGTACCGGCTCGAAGTCGACGAACCACGACTTGAACAGCGCCCCCGCCATTGCCTCAAGCGTCTCGTTCATACGGCGGTTCAGTTCGATCTTGTCGTCCAGTGTACCGAGGAAGTGGGAGATAGCAGCTTGCTCATGCAATGGCGGGGTCGGTATGGCCACGCGGGCGAGATTTCGCTGAGTGAGTTTAGGCATCGTTGAGCCAGTGAGGTAGCCACTGATGTCGAGTTGAGACAGGGCGTACATTAGGTAACGCGTATCCGCGCGGCTGTTGCCACATAAAATGTGTGCATGGTTGTTGACCCAGAACTTCCCCCTGGCCATGAATGAGATGGGCGTGTTTCTAGTTCGTAGGTTCTCGCCGTCCTCAGCAACGAGAAGGTACTCTCCGTCGAACAGGTAATCGTCGACGTGATCGACCACTCCTGATGCGCCGTAATAGGCATACGGACCTGACCGTCGGTCGGCT
>JAPOYW010000275.1:0-1040 GCA_026706425.1 Gammaproteobacteria bacterium | reverse complement strand
GCAACCGAAAGGCTGACTGGTTGTGCGCGTGCGTGCCCGCTTTGGGGTGCTGGAAACTATCTCAGGTGTCACGACGACCTTGTCACGCTCGATCTGCTCCCGCATGCCCTGGGACACTTCGTACCACACCGAAAGATCGACTCGAAATGGCCGATCGCATCGCTTTCCTCGAACGCATACCGCGGGCGGCGACACCGCGCTCCTGCTCCCGAACTGCAAACACCATCAAGTCAAGTTCGGATGCCGCGGGGGAAGTCCAACGGATGCGGGATCCGTGGACCAATGCTTCGGTAATCGGGAAGGTCCCGTGCTGCAGCGCTGTTTCGGTCCCTTGCTGCTTCCGGGCGATGTCCTGGTTCACTTCCACGCGTCACCGCTCATCGTCACATAGAGCTTGATCGCGTCGGCGAGGAAGTCCGGCACGAGGACAAGGCAGGCGTCGGCCTTCTCGCAATCGTAGTCGTGCGACGTGCTGGTACGCGCATTGGCATAGCGCAGCCAATGCGCCAATGGAGTAGGCAGCACGTTGGCTTCGTCAGCGAGCCGCAATACCGGCTTGGGACTGTTGGGCGGATCATCGATTCTTAGAACCTCGAACAGGTAGCGCTTCAGAACCTTCCAGAGGCAGTCGTAGCAGATCTCGAAACGCTGAATGACCGACTCCGCTATCCCATTACGGGTGATCTCCGTCAGCGAGGGGTCGTGGTGAAGGTGATTCTCGTGCTGCTCCTCCAGGCCCTTGAGGGATGACCGGAACTTGCCGTAGTCGATCATGGACTGTCCTGCCAAGGCGAGCATGGGACGGGCTCGTGGTGTGGGCGTACACCATTGATGTGGAACCCGACTGCGGAACGCATCTCTCGACCCACCTTGCCTCGAGTGGTTCCGGTGGCGACGCATCCCCGATCATCGTGGGAGCAGGCGGAGTAGCTCCTCGGCGTCCGCTCGATCACGAGGGCGAATTCCATAGTCTCGTCCGGGCCACGGCCGTTACTCAACGGCCGGTTCGGCTTGGCAGTGCGAAACCCAACGTTTCGAGG
>JAPOYW010000174.1 GCA_026706425.1 Gammaproteobacteria bacterium | reverse complement strand
CTCACTGACGATGGCCGGCACTCACCTCGACGAAGCGCAGTCCAAAGGCGCCGACGCACTGGTCACACCCTGCCCCCTCTGCCACCTCAACCTCGACGCCCAGCAGCCAGACGCGGCCAAGGTGATCGACCGCAATCTCAACCTGCCCATCCTCCACGTGCCCCAGCTCCTCGGTCTGGCGATGGGCATCGCCCCGGAGAAGCTCGGCCTCACCCGCCACGTCGTCGACACCAACCGCCTGCTCAACAAAATCGGCGCGTAAGCCCCGGAAAAGGAAGCGCCCCCGCCGTTCGGCGGGGGCGCAACACAGGCAACTGGAGGGCGGCCAGTCGGAGAGTTGTCCGATGTCTCCCATGCGGACATCGGTGGGCGGGCGGGGTGACAGTTTCTACCGTCTGACCGGTTCCCCAACCTAATCGGGGACCAGCCCTCCGATAGATCAAACGACAGCAACCGCCAAAAGGTTCCCCGCCGCTACGCGCCCGCTCCGGTTCCCCGAAGCCGAGGGTCGAGAATATCGCGAATCGCATCGCCAAACACGTTGAATGCGAAGACAACGAGCGTGATCGCCGCGCCTGGCGTCAAGGCCAACCACGGCCAACGTGTGAGATTTCCACGCTGCGTCGCCTCGTAGAGCACGAAACCCCAGGTCGGATTCTCAGCCGAGTTCGCGCCCAGCGCGAGGAACGACAGAGCAGCCTCGGCCAGGATCGTTCCTCCGATGGTGATCGTCGCGAGCACCATGATCGGCGCCACGATGTTGGGAACGATGTGCCGGAGCACAATGCGTGGAGCGGTGGCTCCAACGGCCCGGGCCGCCTCGATGTACGTGAACTCCTTGATCGATAAGACCGTGCCGCGAATGACGCGTTGAGTCCCCGGTACCAGGAAGATCACAATGACAAACACCACCGTCCCAATGCCGGGCGACAGCATGGTCACCAGCACCATCATCAGCACGAGTGGAGGCAGCGCTTGCATCGAGTCGGATACGCGCTGGATAAAGAGGTCGCCAAACCCGCCGATGTAGGCGGAGACGGTTCCAATCAGCGTGCCGATCGCGATCCCGATGCCGGTCGCGGCGATTCCGATGATCATCGCCGTGCGTGCGCCGTAAATGATGCGGCTGAAGAGATCACGACCGATCACATCGGTGCCAGCGATATGGTCGGGCCAGGTGGGGCCCTGCAGCTTGTTGATCGGATCTGCCTTCTCGGCCGGATGGGGGGCGAACCCGGGCACGATCGTATTGCCGTAGGCGGAGATGTCCTGACCGAACAGTGCCGCCACGATCAGGACGAAGATGATCACCGCTCCCAGCGCGCCAAGAGGGCGCTGACGAGCCAGATGGCCGAGGCGGCGCAGGCGGTCACCTCGCCGGCTTGGCAATGCTTCGACAATCTCGTCCGCGGAACCGATCGCTGAGGCCATGGTTCGTTACTCCTAGCCGTACCGAATCCGCGGGTCGATCCACGCGTAGCTGAGATCAGTGATGAGATTGATCAGGACGACGCCGAAGCCAATCACGACCACGACTCCAACTACAAGGGGGAAGTCTGCGCGCCGAATTGAGGTCACGAGTAGCGCTCCGACGCCATTGATGCGGAAGATGTACTCGACAATCACTGCCCCTGAGATCAGGAACGCGAACTGATTGGCAAAAATCGTCAGGACCGGGATGAACGAGTTGCGCAGGGCGTGGCGCATCACGACCACGCGCTCCGATAGGCCCTTGGCTCGCGCCGTGCGCACGTAGTCTTCATGCACGACTTCCAGGAGCTGCGATCGTTGCATCCTCATCAACGTCGCCATCAGCGATGCGGCGAGCACCAATGAGGGCGCGATGAATGCCTCCAGGTTGGTGATCGGATCATCCCAGATGTACGGCGACGGTAAGGTCGCCAGAGACACGCCGATCCACTTGGCCACAAATGACACCACGAGGATGCCCAACAGGAAATTCGGGATCGCCAATCCCATAATCGTGAAGATGCGACCCGCGTAGTCCGCCGGAGTGTTCTGTTTGACGGCCGAGATGATGCCCACCGGAATGGCGATCAAGAAGGAGAGCAGGCTGGCGATGATCACCAGCTCGATACTGCGAGGTAAGCGAATCTTGAGTTCGTTGAGGACGCTCTCGGATGTCGCGAAGGACCGGCCCAGATCGCCCTGCAGCGCATTCCAGAGCCAGTCGCCGTAGCGTTCGATGACCGGCCGATCCAGACCCAACTCTCTGTTGAAGCGGTCAATCAAATCCTGAGTCAGCGCACCACCCTGAGGACTCTCCGACAGCAGTCGCTCAGCGGTGCTGCCGGGGAAGGCGTTGACCAACATGAACGAGATGACCGAGAGCAGGAAGACGACGACAACCACACCGATCAACCGACGGACGATGTAGCCGGACATGCTGTGGCGCCTCCCGTCTCTGCGTTCGTGACAGTCACAGCATCCCAAACCGCCTGGTTTGGGATGCTGGTCTGTCTAGTTTCTGCTGCGACTAAGCACGCGGGAAGTCGGGGTTGTTCTCCCAGATCCGCTCCGTGTTTGTGGCGCCCCAGCCCGGGTTCCAGGCGTTGTACGTGTCCATCTCATTGAACAGGTAGCCACGCCGGCCGGCGAGTCGATACGGGTTGACCGCAAAGATGCGCCACATGTTCTCGAGTTCGCGGACCCTGATCTTCTCGAGGATCTCCGACCGCTTGTCGACGTCGAGCTCCTGGCGCTGTTGGATGCACCACTCGTCGATGTCCGGCTCGGAGATGCCGTAGAAGTTGCCGGGACTCTCGCTGTGCAGTTTGCCGTACGCGAGACCATCCGCGTCCATCTCGGCGCCGATCAGCCAGGTGAACAGCGAGTCCTTGAAGTCGCGGGTGACGAGCCGGCCGAGCCAAGTCTCAAGGTCGACCTGGAAGTGGTTGACCTGGATGCCGAGGTTGGTGTTCCACTGCTGGCGGCAAAGTTCGAAGAGGTTCAGGTAGGCGCCCGCAACGGCGTGGAACGTCGCTTCGAACTCAAGCTGATTGTCTTCGTTGTAACCGGCGGCATCGAGCAGCTGCCGACCCTTTGCGGCGTCGAAGTCTCCGAATTCGCCCAGCTCCGCTGGCGTCCACGGCCACTCGCGGAAGCCCCAGGGCGAATCGTCGTCGCGGAAGAAGGTCCAGTTCTGACCGTATCCGGCCGCGGCGAGACCGTCATAGACACCGAGCTTCTGTTCCTCGCGGTTCAGACCGAGTGCCAGCGCCTGGCGGACGCGAATGTCGTTGAAGGGCGGCTCGTCGAGGTTGTGGAAGGACAGGTACGGCTGCCAGCCTGGCGGCGGCGCCGTGACCTGCACCACGGTGTCCGGCTGTGTGTCCAGTGCGCGCTCGTAATCGGCGATGTCCTGGATCGTCAGACGGTCGATGACACCGCTCTCCCAGGCCGCCCATTCGGACTCACGCTGGTTGACGAAGTCGGGGCCGTGCAGCGCGTCGAGGTAGGGGAGCTGCTTGCCCGTCCGCGGGTCCAGCTTGAAGTAGTTGGGGTTGCGAGACGCCTTCCATTCCGCTCCCTGCTCGACGAAGTCAAGAGTGAACGGGCCGGTCCCAACCGTGTTGCGCCAGTCGTCCAGCACCGTGTAGTCGGTGGTGATGAACTCCGGCGCCGCGATCTGGTGGAAGGGGTTCAGCATGTTGTTGAGCAGGTAGGCGGCCGGCTCCAACAGGTTGAAGCGCACCGTGTTGGATGCGTTGTCGAAGTCGATGTCCTTGACTGCGGTATAGGACGACGCCTGCACCGGAACCGGGTCGACTTCGCCCTCGTGCGCCAGGAACGAGCCGTCTCGAAGCGCGTCGTAAGCGATCTTGACGTCCTCGGCGGTCAACGTGCGGCCGTTCAAGGGCGGCTTGTCCTGCCACTGCACTCCGTCGTGAATCGTGAAGACGACGGTCGTGTCGTCTGGGATCTCCCAGGCCTTCGCAACGTCGCCCTCGATCTCGTAGTAGTGCGCGTTGGCCCAGTCGTCCATGGGGAAGACCACGAGCTGGTTGTAGAACATCGGCGCGAAGGCGGCCATGATGTTCGCCTGCGGCCCGACCACGTTCCAGTTGGCCACGGGCAAGTGAGCCAGCGTCCACTCGCCGCCATAGCGGGGGCCATCTGCCTGACCGGGGAGGTTTTGCAGCTTGGACCAGTGGAAGCGGAGTCGCCACTCCTCCTCCGGAGTCATCGACATCGCTTCTTCCTCGGCCGTTAGCTGACCGGGGAGCAGAGCGACTGCTTCTTCCTCCTGGACCTCCTGCTGCGTGGTCGCCTGTTGCGCTGCAGCCTGCTGAGCCTGCTGCTGCGCCGCAGCCTGTTGCTGCTGCGCCGGTTGCGGCTGCGCCTGCTGCTGTTGCTGCTGGACCTGTGCCGCCGCGGGCTGAGCGTCGTCATCGTCGTCACCACAACCGACCAATGCAATGCCGGCCGCTCCCACGCCCGCCCGCGCCGAGGCTGACATCAGGGTCCGACGACTGAGCCGCTTGCGCTGCATCCGCTTCCAGTAGTTTCGCTCTTCCATGTTTCGCTCCTCGTTGGCTACAGCCGACCGACCACCGGACACGAGTCCGTGCGGTCGGCAATACGCGTCCGCGTAATATAACCCTTCGTAACCCCGTTTGCACACTTTGGGACGCCAGATGACTGATTCCGACCCAGCCGCCGACGCGATCGAAGCCAGGGTCCGCAAATTCCTGGCCGACAACCAGATTGCCTACGAGACCATCGCCTGCCGACCCGACCAGGCCGACACCGCTGTCTTCTGCGAGGTCTTCGGCATTCCGCACGAGGCGTCCGTCAACAACATACTGGTCGCCCCGAAGAAGAAGCCCAAGACCTATGCCGCCTGCCTCGTGCTCGCCAACACCCGCCTCGACGTCAACCGCACCGTGCGCAAAGAGATGGGTGTGAGGAAGTGCTCGTTCGCCTCGTTCGAAGAGACGGAAGCGGTCACCGGCATGCTCTCGGGCGGCGTCACGCCGTTCGATCTGCCCGGCGAGATTCCCATATTGATCGACGCCCGAATCAGCGGTGACGCCGTGATGTGGTTGGGCGGTGGCAGCCGTTCGCTTAAGGTCGGCGTCAGCGCGGACGATCTGGCCCGTCTACCCAACGCGCGCGTCGTCGATGGACTGGCCAGCTAGCGCGGCCTACGAGGCGGAGAGCTGTTTCTCCAGCGCGACAATCTCCTCCAGCGGCACCGCCCCTTCGCGCAGGCCCGCCCGCAGGGCTCGCTTCGCCATCAACTGCAGCGCTTGGTTGGCCGGTGTGGGCAGGTCGTGTTCCAGACCGAGCAGGACGATTTCCCCGTTCAGCCAATCCGTCTCAATCGCCGGGCGACCTCGTCGGAACGACTGCCAGGTCGAACTCCCGCCTCGCTCCACACCGGGAATATCACCGGAGGTGAACGTCGCGGCCCGCCGCTCGCCGACTTCCGCGCGCGAGGCATACTCGATCCCGGCGGCCGCGTAGCAAGCGAGCGCCTCTTCGCGCATCCGCCCAATGAAGGCTCGCGCGTCGTCTCGGGCCGTGCGCAGCGCCTCCACGCCGCAGGGCGCGCCGACCGCAGTACCCAGGGGGTCGAGCAGCTTGCCGTGCTTCAGGCGCATCACGTTAGCGCCGGTCCGTGCC
>JAPOYW010000234.1 GCA_026706425.1 Gammaproteobacteria bacterium | reverse complement strand
CATCAGGAACTTCGCCGCGAATCGCGCCTTGAAGTAGAGGATGTAGGAGACCGCGCGCAACACGAGCCGAAGCGTCTCCCGGAAGTTGGTATCCGTGTGGATGTCGAGCGGACTGGCGGCCGTGTCGAGTCGACGCTCCTGGTCGCGTCGGGAACCGGGTGCGGGGAATCCCGGAGTGGGTGTCCCCTCGAGCGTTTCCCCCTCGAGCGTTTCCGGAGTGGGTGTCCCCTCGAGCATTGAAGCTAGCCCGCCACCACCTTCTCGGAGAGCGCCGCTTCCGTCTCGACGAACCGTCGATACCGACCGTCGCGGATCGCCATGAGTTCGTCGTGATTGCCCTGCTCGGCGATCCGGCCGTGGTCGAGGTAGAGAACCCGATGCGCCTGGCGGATGGTCGAGATTCGATGGGTGATGAGGAAGATCGCCCGGCGGCGTTGGCCGTCGGTTCCCCGTGCCCAGGCGTCGAGACGCTCCAGGACCCGGTGCTCGGTCGCCGCATCCAGCGCGGCGGTGGGCTCGTCCAGGATGAGGATCTGGGCGTCCTTCGCGATTGCCCTGGCGATGGACAACCGCTGACGCTGGCCGGTCGACAGCTTGCCGCCCCGGTCCCCGAGCACGGTATCGAGACCGTCGGGCAGGCTCGCCACGTAGTCGTCGACACAAGACACGTAGACCGCCTGTTGGAGCTGCTCGTCGGTGGCATCCGGGGCGGCGTAGCGGAGGTTGTCACGCACGCTCAAGGCGAACAGCACGTTCTCCTGCAGGGCGATCGAGACGTTGAGGCGCAGGCTGTCGACGTCGATGCGGCGCAGATCGATGCCGTCGATGGCGATGCTGCCGGCGTCGGGATCGAAGAGCCGGGTGAGAAGGGCCATCAGCGTGCTTTTGCCGGATCCGGTTGGCCCGACGATGGCAGTGATTTGGCCAACGCGGGCGGTGAAGCTCGCATCGTGTAGCACCGGTCGATCCGACTGGTAGGCGAACGCGACCGCATCGAAGCGAATGTCGTTGGTGACGCTGGGTAGCGGCAGGGCGTCCGGCGCGTTCACGACATCGGGTTCGATGTCGAGGATTACGAACACCCGGTCGAGTCCCATGGCCATGTCCTGGGCGTTGGTCCACTGCCGCAACACGCCGCCGACGACGTTGCTACCGCTTATCAGTTCGTCACGGGCCCACTGGAACGCGGCGAGGTTCCAGCGCACGAAACTCAGGCCCACAAGGCCAATCAGCACGGCGGCGAAGGCCTCCCGGTTCTCGGCGGCCCAAATCGCCATGGAGAACTCGCCGGCGAGCAGGATGGTTCCCGCAAACGTGAACATGATGATCGACACCCCGGCGATCAGCGACCGAACGCGATACGCCGCGTTGAAGGCCACCACCGAGTCGGCTTCGAAGCGGCGCTGCTCACGAGCCTCGGCGCTACAGGCCTTGATCACGCGCATCGCGCCGAGTACCTCCTGGGTGCGCGAGGTCAGGTCCGAGTTGGTCTCCCGAGCCGTCAGCGACCGGGACCGGACGCGCCGCGAGAACCACCGGCCCCAGAGGATCGCGATGGCGGCGATCGTCACGCCCATCAGTCCAAGCAGGGGGTCGAGCGCCGCGATGAAGGTGATCGTCGTGGCGTAGGTCGTTGCCTGCGTCGCGACGGACACCAACATGCCGACGATGGCCGTCACCTGGGCGCTGTCCTGGTAGATGCGGTAGACCGAGTCGCCGACCCGATGGTCGCCGTGGTAGCGCAGCGACAACTGGTGCCAGCGCTCCACCAAGGCCAGCCGCAAGTCCTGGTTGATGCGCTGCAGTATCCAGACGTTGTAGTACGGCAGACCGAATCTGAGCGGGAAGGTGAGTGTCCCAATGGCGACGGTGAATACGATGTAGATTCTCTGCAGTTCCCGGCGCTCGGCGAGGGTCAACGCCTCGGTGGCGCCGCTGCCCAGGTCTTCCCTTCCGATAAAGTCTGCGAGGAACGGCGTGAGCGGCTCCGCCTGCAGGATCGACTGGTTCAACAGGTCGATCGTAAAAAGCCCGGTAATGAGACCGGTCAGGGTGCTGAGCCAATAGAGCGCGTAGTAGTAGACCAGGTGGCAGCCTAGACGTACCCGCACCTGCCATACCCCGCGGGCGCGACGGAAATGCACGAGCCAGAGGCCTAGTGCCCCGCCGGTCACGAACGCCACCGCGACGTTGTCCCAGACTCCGTCCACGGCGAGAATTGCGAACAGGTTGGCGAGCAGGGCGACCGAGACCAGAACCACGACGGCACCGACCAGCAAGCGTGTCCGGTCGGGCCGCGACCACGCACCGGTGACGATCCAGCTTGAGATCGCCATCACCGCGACCGCACCCACGAGCAGGTCGTACTGCCAGTTGACGCCGACAGGAAGCCAACCGGCAAACCACGCAAGGAATGCGAGGACAGTCACTAGGACCGATGCGTAGCCGAAATGCCAGTCCGAGTCTTGGGTGCCGTTCGTTGAGATGGGGAGCGCGCTCTCCCTCCAGGTCCCGAGCACCATGGGCTTGAGCCACGGCCATGTGCGCAGCAGGATCCGCACAACGTCCGTGAACCCGCGTCCGTCGGCGTCGTCGGCGCGGTGCCGGTCCGGCGGCAGCGGCGCTTCGCCCCAGAGGGGCAGGGCGCCGACGCGTTCAGCGTCGCTGTTCGCCTTCGCCACGGGCGTGGGCCTTTCGACTACAACAGTGCCCTCAGAGTCTCCGGAAGTCTGTCCACTTCGACCTTGGGCAACCCGCAGTAGTGGCCCTCGACCTGTCGAAGCCAAGAGCAGCTGTAGAACACGTTCAACGCCCGCCGGCACCGGTCGGCCGTGGTGTTGGGCCCGCGGCCGTGCCAGACGGCGCCGTTGAACATCAGGATCGAACCGGCGGCCATCTCCACGGTCACGAAGTCGTGGTCGGGTTCGAGTTTCTTGCTCCAGTGATGGCTTCGCGGCACCACCCGCGTTGCACCGTTCTCCAGGGTGAACGGATCGATGGCCAACAACGTGTTGACCGCGAGCGGTTGACGTGGACGGGGAATCGGGAAGAAGCCGTCGTCCTGGTGCAGGGTCCGGATGTCTTCACCCGGCTGCACGTCCTTGATCATCGCGGTGGACAGCTGGATATCCCGGAACGAGCCGCCGTAGTAGCCGGTGTTGGTCTGCTTCGAGGCGACGAGAACGCCGCGGACTACCGCAAGGATGGTTGGGTGCACGATGATGTCGTCGAACGCCCGGCTGGACCGGAACAGCCCCTTGAACATGCGCCCCGTGGCTCGGGAGCCGTTCAAGCCGGGCTGGTTCGGGATCGGATGCAGCAACGCGTCGCTGTCGTCGGAGAGACGTGCCAGCCGGTCCTCGTCAATCAGGTTCGGAATGACCGCGAAGCCCTCGGTTCCGATCCGCTCGATGGCCGCCTCGATGCTGGGAGTTATCGCATCCATCGTTATTGCCAGAACCGGTCGGACCTGAACCAGGCGCGTACCGGCACGAGTTCGCCGGTGATCGCCCGTGCCGCATCGGAGGCGAGGAAGCGGGCCATCTTGGCGACGTCTTCCGGTCCGGGCGGCAATTCCAGGTGCGGCACGGGGCTGCCGTCGTCCTGGGTGTCGGAGGGAATCGCACCGTGGCGCTTCATGGCATCGGTGGCGATGAGACCGGGCGCGATGCAGTTCACGTTGATGTTGTGACGCGCCCACATGTAGGCGAGGTTGTTGGTCAGGCTGATCACCCCGGCCTTCGCGGCCGAGTAGTGCAGCATGAAAGGGTTGCCCTTTGTGCCCGCAGTGGAGGAGATGTTGATGATGTTGCCGCTCTTCTGCTCGATCATCTGCTTGCCGGCGGCGATGCAGCAGAGGAACGTGCCGGTCAGGTTGAAGTCGATGAGGCGAACCCAGTCGTCGTAGGGCGTCTCCTCCGGTTGGCGCATCCGCGCCCCGCCGCCGGCGTTGTTCACCATGACGTCGAGCCGACCGAACTCCGAGACCGTCCGCGCGATTAACTCGTCGACCTGCTCCGGCACGGTGATGTCGGTCGCCACCGCCAGCGCGCGGCCGCCGTCGCCGGCGATCTTTGCGACGACGCCGTCGATGCGCTCCTGATTGCGGCTCGCTACCACCACGGCAGCGCCGGCGCGTGCGTACTCGAGGGAGATATGCGTGCCTATGCCGCCTGCACCGCCGGTAACAACGGCGATCTTGTTGTCAAGTTCGTAGTCGGACATGCGTTTCCTTGGATTAGGTGACGGAAGCTCGATGGAACGCGATCAGTCTTCGATTGTCGCGCAATCGCCGCTGGCCGGGGGTGCCGAACCGCGAAAGTTCACCCACTTTCTCCGGGGCATCCAATCGTCAGCCGGCTTCGGTGGAGGTTTCTTCCTCTGGCGCCTCAGCGCGGTAGAACTGGAAGGACCTTCCGCGCGGGGACCGGTACAGCGATTTGGTCAGCGCGATGCCGGGCCATTGCGACTCCACGAAAGAAGCCGCGAGTACCAGGATGCCGAGATTGCGCAGGCGGTCGTAGGTGAGGACCCGGACATCGTCGAAGTCGAACTGACCCTTGATCGCCTGGTTGGTCTGGATGGCGTCCCAATAGGAAAGGAACGACCACACGAGATCCCCGATGACCCTTCGGTTTCGGGGCATTGGCTCGGTGGTCAGGACCACGAACGGATCCAGGTCGGTGGCGGCTGGGCGCGGTTCGCCTGCCATGCCTTTCACCGCCACCAGCCACAATGGCTTGGCGGGGCTCGCAGGCAACCTGACCGGCACGGCTCCGAAATGCACGAACAGTCCGATATCGACATCGGATTGATGCTTGTAGAGGGTCATGCCGTAGGGCGTTTCACAGGACTCGGCGACTTCGCGCGCCGTGGTTTCCAAGCGTCTGTGCAACAGCGCGTAGTCACCAGGCACGCGTGCTGCAAATCGGCAGTTCGTGGCGGCGGCGAGCAGCTCGGGCAGTCCGCGTTGCTTTGCCAGGAGTTCGACGGAGTGCCTCAGAAGGGACTGTTTGGGTTGGAGCAATCCGACGGTGTCGATGGCGAACACGCATCGGCGCTGGCAGGCGGCGTCAACCCGCTGGACGAGGTCGAGAATCTCGTCGGATTCGGATTTGAACGCGGGGGCATTTGGCGAAAACAAGGTCTGGGCGAGCGGTGTCACGACTTGGTTGTCCCAAGCGCTTACCGCGTTGTCGGGGTCGGGTTCGCAGCCCATATGCCGCGCAAGATCCTGGTAACGCGGTAGCGGACCTCCGTGGACGTCCCACCCAAATGTCTCGCAGACATGGTAGCCGCGGTAGGCATTGTCCTTTGCGCCCGCCCGGTCGCGGTCCGGTGGCGAGTTCAGAAATTCCATCTTCTCGGCATAGGGCTTCGCCACTTCGAATAGGTCGATCACCAGCAGCGCGTCGTCGCGCACGACTTCGGCGCCCTCGGCGAGGAGGTTCTCGGCAACCACGTCCCCGACCCGGACATTGCCCAGATTGCGGCTGAGTCGTTTGTGGGTCGCGTGCATCGGAATCGACTCGCCGAGTGCGCGGGCGATCTCGGTCAACCGGACAGAACCCGAGATCAACATGCCGAACAACATGTCCTCGACGAAACGGGTCGCGACCTTCCCGAGCCCTGCCGACAGCGTCGCGCCGATCGCGTGCACCTTGCTGCGGAGCTGACCGAGAT
>JAPOYW010000564.1 GCA_026706425.1 Gammaproteobacteria bacterium | reverse complement strand
CACAGCGTGATGCTCGGCGCGTGACCTCGCCGGTCACACAGTGAACGCTTGTGCCACGGACCGACGACGCTACCACCTGCTCGCGGGACATGATGCCCGCCGGGTCGGCACACGCCACGGCGTTTGGATGCTCATGCCGCTCACCAGCGTGATTCAGTCAGCGTGCGTCAGTTCGGGTCTGCCGGAGGCGGCTCGCACTTGATCTCATGCCAGGGCGTCGCGAATACCTGGAGTACCATCGCCCGCCACCACATGCGTTGATCCTCCTGATCCATGATGCTCGCGAGGTCGTCCGGCAGATACGCCTCGCCCGGCCTCCCAGTGATCTTCGAGACGGCGATCACCGTCAGCCACGGTAGGCTGCGCGGCCGGCAAACCTCATCGCGGATATACCCGAGGGGGACTCTGACACCCGGCTTCGCGAGCTTCGCCGCCGCAGCGAGCGCCTCGTACGTCACGGTCCGCATCTCGCGCGCCGCCTTCACCAGCTCGGCGTACACCACGTCTGTGCCCTTCGGAGGGTTGACTGCCATCAGCTTATTGCGGGGTCGGCTCCCGCCCTTTCCATCGAGCATCCGATGCGCATCGCCGCGGCCGACCGCTCGTCAGCCATCATCTGCGCGGAAGAATCCCTGCCCCATTCTGACACCATTCGCCGATCACGTTGCGGTCTGCCCACGGAAGCCGCGCTGGCCGCCGCCGCGACCCCGGAAGCGCCGTCACAATCCGAACGTCGCGCCGACGTCGCCGCCCCCAGCGCCGTGCCCTCAGCCGCGCCGGGCCTGTCCGGCCAAACCAGGGGTCACCGCCGCACCGACCGCGGTCAAGCCGACGCCGCCGTACCTCTGCCTCTTTCGGTCGCCGAGGTCTCCCGGGACCTCGGACGTCGGGTCCGAACCCCATCGTAGACCACGCGCCCGTTGGCGTCGACTATCCGGTTGACATCGGCCTGGCCCGCCGCGTGCCCCGCCGGCCAAGCCTTGAGGTGCCCCTCCACACGCCCCGCGGTAAGAGCCCGTCGCCCCTGCGGTTCCTGTACGCTCCAGGCACTCTGCACCGGAACTCCGTGTCAGCCACGACCCACCGAGCCTCGCTGGCCCAGTGAAACCCGTACTTCGCGCGGCGGCACCGGTCGAGCTCGTAGTTACCCTTCCGGTAGTTCCCGGGGCCAACCGCGTAAAGGAACGTGCTCCGGGTTACCCGCGACGACCGTGTCGACCCCAACGGCGATCAACGCGCTGTAGGCGACGCGCTTGGCGACAGACGGACCGCCGCTGACGTCGCGCCGCAACACGGCAACGGCGAAACGCTCCTCGAGTCAAGGCTCGGCCCCCGCCAAAGCACGAACCGGCGAACGCCGCCGGCTGGCTTGGCGCCTCGACGATGCACCGGCATCCCCTGGCCCCGACCTCGTTTGGCCACCGGGCCGGCGGTCACACCGTCACGATCGCATGGAAGCTTGCGAGCGCACACTCGGCCCGTTCCCCGAGGACGGGCCTCGTACTCAGCAGGCAGCCAGGGGCCAAGCTCCGTGGAACCTTCCCGACGTCGCGGTTTGCGGGGCCCGACGTCAGAACCCGCACCGTCATCGCGCGGCGCACCGCCACCATGAGGGCGACAGCGTCCCCAAGTTCCTCGGCCGCGTCGACGAGACCGTACCCACCGAACTCGCCGCGCACCTACTCGCCTACTACCGCGGAACCCCCAAGGCACAGCTCATCCGCGCCGGTTCGCCAAACTGCCGCCATTCCCCTCCACCTCACCCCGACCCACGCGTCCTGTACTCAACCTGTGAGCGCTGCCTCGCCGCGCTGACCACAAACACGCGAAACACGCGCCACGCGGCATTCGTCGCAGCCCGTGCGTCCTCTGCGCCGGCATCGACGAGTTCACGCCCCGCACTACGACAACCCGTGCCCTTCGTCTGAACCAAGCCCACAGTAGAACGACTGCACCAGGACGCTCGGCAACCCGCTGCGTCCTTTGCGAGTCCCAATCCGTGGCTCACACTCGGCTCCGCTCAATCGCTGCTGCGTCGCCTTCGAAGCGAACCTTGCGAAGAAGCCCCAATGAGGCTACCCGCTCACCTCCAACGCATCAACAGTGATGCCGCGCACGATAGCTGATGCCGGTAGTGAGCGACGTGCCAATCGACCCGCAAGCTCTCGCGAGCCGGTCGGCCACGTGTTGACGTGCAAGGTCATAGGGAGACTCGGAATAGGAGTTGGGTCCCACGCGCCGCGACGGTGAACGAGGTGGCCATCGACGAACCACCGAATCTCGCTCGGCTCCCATGCGATCGCAAAACGATGCACGGCTTCCGACGCGTCGAACTCCAACGGAATGCCTGCCGGAGTTCCCCGGTAGCCGTAGTCAAACTTCGCACCCTCCCCTCCAGGATTGTAGAACACGTTGACCAGGAGTCGGTCTGGACGATTGCCCGTGATCTCGACGTCGATCTCTTGCCGGGGCGAGTTGCGGTGTAGAAAGAAGCCCGTCACAAGCCCTGAAACACTCGTCGCTTGCAGCGTGACTTCGAATCGCCCATAGAGGAACGCGCTTCGGGTCGAGATCGCGGCAGCGCTATAGTCCCGAACCCCAAGCGATTCCTGAGCAACCATGAGCGAGAGCCCCGTGCCTGGTTGAATTGTCGCGTTGGCGGGACGAAACAGCCCCAGGTTCCCAGCAAACGTATCGTTGCGTCGCAGCCACCTGGCCACCAGACCATCACCGAGATCGTCATCGAAACTAACCCGTGACCTCAACCACCTCGATCGATCCGATGCGGCCGCATTGACTCCCGTCCACCCCGCGCGAGGCTCCACAACCCACGGTGACCGATCGTGGCGGAATCTCCTCGCTGGGCGAGCCCCTAGCGTATCGATCCGAGGCTTCTGATGTCGTCGCTGCCCCAGCTCGTGAACGAATGGGTACCGAGTTGCTGGCGGAGGAAGCCGCACGTGCTCGCACAATGCGCGCCAAGAGTTAGCGCGTTCACGACGTAATCGGAGCACGTCGGACCCTTCCAAGGCGTCCAGTACGTCATCAGCCGCCCGTTCTATGTCCTCGATCACGATGAACTTTGCGCGCGGGTACCGCCACACGAGAGCGCGCAGATGCGGCCTCAATGAGCCTATGTTGACGTACGCGTCGAACACGCGATCTGAGCGCCGGCCCGCCAGCAGTCGTCCGAACTCATACTCCGGAATGTCGTCGAGATCGCTGCAACAACGATAACCAAGCATCGAGAGGGCCATCGCGAGGGATGACAGCCCGGAACCCGGAGATCCAAAGGCGAACACAGGAGAATGGACCGGCCGTTGACGAAAAAGCGCCGCGTTGCGGTCGTGGAGGACGCCAATCCGGGTCAACGCCGGAAGGATCGAGTACGTGTTCGTTGAGGGAACATCAAGACGCTGGTTGATCACCGAACGGCGAAGAGCCCGCACATCCAATTCACGGAACTTGTGATTAATCCAAAGGTCAATGGGGCCGCGACTGGGAAGAAGTTGAAGCAGAGTTTGAGCCCCCTTCTTCGACAACACATACCCCGAGAGGTACCAAAGCCCGCGTTCCGGGCGGAACACGTTCCTTGAAACCAGTTCCTTGGGAGCACCGTAGCGTGCTTCCTTATAGGAAACGTACAGAATATCGAAAGCAGGATCCGATCGATCAGCATCTTTCATCTCGCCCCACGCTTGATCGATGGCTCGCGCGAAACCACGCTGGACCCAGACGTCATCCTCCAGTACAAGAGCATAGGTGGCCGTCGACTGCGCGACGGTCCTCCAGACGCCGATGTGGGAGCGCGCGATGGCAATTTCTGCTCGACTCATTCTAATCGGGCGCGTGAGATCAAACGCATCAGGTGATGCGCTCGGTTGCGGTTCGACGAACAATTGGTCGCCAAGCGTGTAGAAGGGCTCGACATCACCGTCATCGCGCAATTGGTCGACATCGTTCTGCGCGTCGCATGCGGCGTACCGAATGACTCGCTTCGATAACGGTTTGCCGGCGGCGTCCAGGATGCAGGTGAGCTCACGAAGGACATTAGCCCACCGAGCTGGTTGCCTGTCCAAGTTGATAACGAAGATCCGACCGATCCCGGATTGCTGAGCGTCCGAGGACCGCACAAACGCACGGCACTGTCGTCGCGGAAGATGCGTCCGGCACCGCAAGAAAACGCGACGCAAGAGGCGGGACACAGCTCGCGGTGGTTTCGAGAGGTTCATCCGGTCGATTCGTCCTTGCGTGGGAACCTGCGTTGATTGGAAAGTCGCCAGTTTCTAGCGTCACCGCGGTAGGTCAGGGGCCATTTGGAAACGGCAAGGGAATCCCAGTCCCGCAAGACCACGAGATCGCTCTCGACGCCTTCCGGCTTGGCGCCGAGATTGAATATTGTCTCAGATATGTTTCCAGGGCCGGTCGTCGTCTGAATCTCAGGCAACGCGTCCTTGCCGGCCGATTCCAGGAGCTCGGTCGCCTGCCGGAGCGCTCGGTCAATGATCGGATGCTGCCGCCTTGCGATTAGTGGATTGTTATTGAAGTAGAAGATCCAACTAGAGTTTTGTGCACCGTCCCGGAGGAACACGGATGGGTGCACCATTGTGGCGGAAGCGGTATCGTAGCACAGCGGCTGGACCTTAAGCCGCCCGTCGTCGAACAACCGACCGATATCCGTACTAACGCAGACATCGTCCGCATCGACATAGAAACCGCCTTCGACTAGAAGGTAGCACAGCCGAAAGTAGTCAGCCTGCATCGCCGGATGGTAACAGAGTTCAAAGGCCTGCTTGTGGCGCGCACTCAAAGAGCCATCGATAAACTCCTTGGCGCTCCGCTCGTCGAACACCCGATGTGCGAAGCCATTCGTTGTCCAGCCGGCCCAGGAAGCGATGCACTCTTCGACGTCCGCGGGCAGTTCTCGAAGGTTGTGCCAGAACTGCACTATAGTCCTGGGCGTGCTCTCCATGTAACGAGGTCTTACCGGCAGCCGATCCGCGGGTCGTTGGACCAGCCTCCTTATAAGCTCCGAACGTC
This sequence comes from Gammaproteobacteria bacterium, assembly GCA_026706425.1. Classification (GTDB taxonomy): domain Bacteria; phylum Pseudomonadota; class Gammaproteobacteria; order Pseudomonadales; family Azotimanducaceae; genus VXYL01. The sequence goes on along the minus strand of JAPOYW010000564.1, from coordinate 681 downwards.
GTCGATGGAGTGCTGCCATGTGGCCATTTCTTCCTGTGATCCTGACCAAGGGCCCATGGTCGGGGCCGTGGCCGATGGCGTCTATGCGGCGGTTCGATCACCTTTGGCGAGCTGTCGTTCATCCTGAAGGCCTCCCAAGGCGTTCCCCGCAGCAACATCTTACCCTGGTGCGCGTGCTGCTTGTTGCACGTGACCCGGCCCCGCATCGCGCTCGACCTGCAGCTGCTTCAGGGAACTTCAGGGAAGACCGCCTAGTAGCACTTCCGCAGGATTCCTGCGTCCGGAACAGACAAGATCGCGCGTTGCGTGCACGAGGTCACGCACCTGCCAACGAGAATCAGGGCAGAGTGCAACACCAGCGGGCCGTGGGCACGGGGCTCCTTCCGGCAAACACGAACTACTCCGGTAACACAAACGCCACCAGCCGCGGCCCTCCCCCCACCGTCAGGGCGATGTACTGCCGACCGTCGACCATGTACGTCATCGGCGTGCCGATGCCCCCCGATGGCAGGTCCACGGACGCCAGCTCGGTCCCGTCGGTCTTGTCGTAGGCGACCAGGCGGGGGCCGTTGTTGGTGCCGCCGGCGGTCAGGCAGTAGATGAGCAGCGTCTTCGTCAGGAGCGGCCCGTTGCTGCCGTTGTCGCCGCCGAGGGGCGGCAGGTTCAGGTGGCGCAGGCGCG
>JAPOYW010000274.1 GCA_026706425.1 Gammaproteobacteria bacterium | reverse complement strand
AGATCTTCGTCACCGAGAAGGTGGAGACGCATGCCTTGTCGGACATCTCGTTCGGAATCGAACGGGGCGAGTACCTGCTCGTCCAGGGACCGTCCGGTTGCGGCAAGTCGACCCTGCTGTCGATACTCGGGTTGCTGGAACAGCCCACCAGCGGCCAGTACCTGTTGGCGGGGACGGACACCCGCGACCTCGGCCTCACCCGCCGCGCGCGCCTCCGAAACGAGGAACTCGGCTTCGTGTTCCAGTCGTTCAACCTGATCGGCGACCTGACCATCCTCGAGAACGTGGAACTGCCGCTGCGCTACCGCAAGGGCGCCGGCAAGATCAAGGCGGCGGAACGGGCGGAGAAGGCGATGGAACTGCTCGAGGAGGTGGGCATTGCGCATCGTGCCGAGCACTATCCCGCCCAGCTATCGGGGGGACAACAGCAGCGCGCGGCCGTGGCCCGAGCCCTGATTACCGAACCGTCCCTGATACTGGCCGACGAACCCACGGGAAATCTCGACTCGGACTCGGAGGACGCGGTCATGGCTCTGCTGGCGGCGAGCCATGCCAAGGGCACCACCTTGTGCGTGGTTTCGCACAACCCGAAGTATGCTCAGGTGGCCAACCGAACCCTCGAGTTGTCGGAGGGGCGCCTTACCGGGTGACGCGACACGGTGGGCCCAGCCGTCCGGTCAGGCATCGGCACCGCTGATGAGCGAACTGACCGAGTGTCCATTTGCCAGACGCGCAATGCCTTGATAGACCATGGCCGCACAGGCGAGGGCAATGACGGGCACGACGGCGACAACGAGCCACAGTTCGATGACGGCAGTGGCGACCGGTGCCAGAACTTTCGCGATCAACGTCGCCATTGAGACCAAGACCGCCGCCCACGCCAGGTCAACGAGCACTCCGCCGAGGTAGCGGCGCGCTAGTTCGGTTCCCGTGGCACCCACCGACAGGTAGATGCCGATGTGGCGACCCGCCGCAGCGATGCCCCGGCCTATCGACATCGCCACGCCCACCAGGGAGAGCATCAGGGCAAATGTGCAAGCTGCGCCGAGCGCCGCCTCGATGCTGTGCGCGGCCAGGAATTGCTCGCGGAAGATCTCCGCGGGCGTGCCAATACGATAGGCGTCCTCGCCGAATGGTTCGAGGACGGCCTCGTCCAGGCCACCGTGACGGACCAGCCAAAGCTGCTGCCAATCTGTCTCGCCCGGCAAGCCGTAGAGCACCGGTTGCGCGGCGCTCCCGTCGGTCATCGATCCGTAGGCCACGTCGTCTACTACCCCGACAATGGTCACCACCCCGCCCGCGTTTCGCTCCGCAGGTGGAGCCGCCGCCAAGTGGAACGCCATTCCCACGGCGTTTCCCGGTTCACCCGCGAGCAGTTCCGCTGCGCGACGCGAGACGGTGACCTCGGACGGCGTCGTCCCGTCGAAGGACCGGCCGGCGATCACGGCAATGCCCAGTGTCTCGAAGAAGTCCGGCGTCACGCCGTTGCGCAGGAACACCGTACCCTCGAGGCCCGCCGCGCCTCGAACCACGACACGGTTGATTGGGCGGATCGACTCGGCCAGCAACGGCATCATCTCTGCAAGCGCGACCGCCTCGACCTCGGGTTGGGCGACCAGCGTCGCTCGCACGGCCTCGGCGTTGACCGGCTCGCCACCCATGCCCAACACGCCGACCATCATCGTGTCGCCGTGCAGGAACGGCAGCGTCATCCTGACCTCCGACGTGTAGCGCACCCCGAGAGAGGTTACGAGCAAAATGCTCGCCGCCGCGACGATCAGAAGCGCGCGGCGCTCCATGCGCGAGCCGCGCGCCGCCTTGTGTCCCTTGGCGTGGGACATCGTCCGCGAAGTGCGCGACACGAATCGGCTGACGACGCCGGCGGACAGCAGAAAAGCGGCAGCGAGCAGCATGAGGCCCGCGGCCACGCCCGACACGGACTGGCGGATGGTCAGTTCGCCGAGATAGCCGGCGAAAGGCTCGAGACCCAACAGGACATCCCCGATGTAAAGGAAAGACAGGACGCCGACCACGCCCGTCCCGGCCATCCATGCGGCATGGCGAATCAGAGTCGCCCGGAAGACGTCCCCCGGCGTTGCGCCGACCGCCAAGCGGACAGCATCCGACTCCTCGCGACGGTGGTGCGCCGCCAGGAGGAAGTCGAAGACGGCCAGGAAGGCCAAGGCCATTAGCAGGACCACCACGAGGACGAGCCAATCGAGGCGTTCGAGCACGTTGCGGCGGGCGTCGGGCCGATATTCAATTCCCGGCGTGAGTTCCGCACGGTCCCGCTCGGTCGCCGACCCGTACGAACCCGGACCAGGCTCGAATCGGAACCCGTCCAGAACGCTCTGGGCCGCTGCCATAGTGACCCCCTCGTCGAGTACGCCCACGGGAACGACCGAATTGGAGACGGTATGGATGACCCCACCGTCTGCAGCGTGTCTCACCGGCGGTTCGAGGATCCAGATGTCGGCCCTTTCGTCGAAGATGTCCCGGAAGCCGTCATCAGCGACCCCCACGACTGCCACGGGTGCGCCGAACAGCCCCGGGACCTCTCTACCGAGTGCATCGACGGCGGATCCGTAGGCACTTCGGGCGAACGCATCGGTCACAACCGCCGCGTCGAATCCATCCGTTCCGAGCGTGCCGGCCGCTGCCCGGACACCGAGGAGTTCGAGGAAGTTGCCGGAGACCTGCCGCGAATGCGCCATTCGCGCGGATCCATCGGCGGCGCGCACCTCGACCGGTCTGCGAAAGTAGCCTGCAAGCGCCCAGGCGATCCCGGTAGGCGAATCGAGAAGCCGTTCGTAGTTCTCCGAGGATACGAGCTCGAAAATGCCCGAATCCGCAGCGCGCCGGCCGAGCGTGACGTAATCGCGGGCCTCGACGCCCTCGGGCAACCTGAAACCGCTCGCCCAGGCTATCGCGGCGACCACGCTGACAAAGCCGAACGACAAGCCGATGGACGCTAGGAAGCATGCCACCTTTGCGGCATCCCCTGCCCGGTCACGCTTCACGGCCACCGGCCCTCGGAGAGGACGGGCGGCGTTCCGCCACGGCGGCGCGGTGGAGGCGTCTGCCTACTCATCCGTCCCGAAGCGGCCGCGGCCGTGCGCGGAAAACCACCCGTCGATGTGAGCCGCGCTGCGTTGCCGGGTCTCGGCAAGTGACCGAGACAAGCCCTCTACTCCTTCCGTGCCGCAGGCTTGCGCCAGCGTGGACTGCTCCTCCGGGGACAAGAGCGTGGGATCCTGGTCGACGCCCACCATGCGCATGAAGCCGTCGAAGTTCTGCCACAGCCTTGTCGCTCCCGCTAGGTCTGCCGCAACCGTCGCATCGATCCGACCTTGCTCCGCCCCAGCCTCCAGAGTCGGCACCAGCCCATCGGCAACGATGGCGGCCCCCGGTGCCGTTGCGGCGGCCAATAGTTGCAGATGTTCGACGAACAGCTCGATGTCGATCAGCCCACCCGGTACGCCGAGCACGTCCCACTGCCCTCCGCCTTGCCTTGGGCGCAGCGCCGAGAGCGCATGGCTGAGCGCGTCGAGTTGCCGCTCCCGGCCGAGGACTGCCTGACGGGCTGCTTCGAAGTCTTCTCCGAGACCGGTGTCGGCGAACACCACGCGGGCATGCACCAGCATGCGCAGATCGGCGGCGGACGGCTCATCGGCGTAGTACTCCTCGAACGCCCGAAGGGAATACGCCGTAAGGGGGTGACCTTCGGCGTGCCACGGTGGACCCGGCCTGTAGAGCATCTCGGCAGGCGACAATTCGCCGGTGACGCGCACGAAGCGCTGCAGCAACGACGTGTGCCATGCCTGCGCGTCGAGCGTAGATGCGGTTCGCGCAGCGGGACAGTCGTAAAGAAACAATAGCTTGAGCGATCCGCCGATGGCAAACTCTCGCCGTCCGTGGGCGTCCAAGGCCACCAAGGCCAGCGAGGCGTCCGGCATCGGACCATGCTCGGCGACGCAATCCCGCCGGACGGCGGCCAACGTCTGGACCAGACAGGTGTCGACGATATCCGAGAGCGGTCGCGCCGCCTCCCTTGGTTCCACCGCGCCGCGCAGCATGTGCGCACCAAGCTGAAACGCGCGCTGCTGGGCCCAGTTCCTTGTCTCCGCGACGAGGTCGTCGGTCGAGGGTGCCTTCTCGGCGATCGCAGACAGCTCCTCACCCATCGCCTGCCGGTCGAATTCTCGCTGGTAATACAGCCGGACCAGACCCGTGCGGGCGATGCGGGCGGTCTCCGGATCGAGGCCCTCCTCGTCCTCGATCAACAGGTCGGTGAACTCGCGGCTCTCCAGGCTGTCCTGAAGGAAGGGGTAGCGCGCCAGCCACTGCGCGATGCGCGGCGCTCTGCCCACGAGCTCGCCGAGACTCGTGGCCGTCCGCCGGGTACCGGTGCCAACGCGGTGCAGGACAAGCCAGAGGGCCGGTACGAAAACGAGCGCCGCCACCGAGGACACCACGATGCCGAAAGCCAGCGAGACCACCATGGGGACCATCGGCGCGGCACTGGGACTGCGCGTCAACATCAGCGGCATAAGGCCGACGAATGACGTCACCGTGGTAATCAGAATCGGCCGGCACCTAGACGCGGCAGCATTCTCCAGGGCCGCTTCCACGGCATCGCCGTCGGCGCGGAAACGCTGTACGCCGTGCAGGAGGACCAAGGAGGCATTGATCGCCACCCCCGCGGCCGCCAAGAGCCCGAACGCGGACGGCATCGAAAAGCCGAGTACGATGCCCGGGATCATTGCCAGAACGTGTCCCAAGACCGCGCCGACGAAGCAGAACGGCAGCACGGCCATGACGATCAGCGGCTGATGATACGAGCGAAGCGGGATCGCGAGGAGCGCGTAGACGGCACCGAGCGCCGCCAGAAACAGCGGCGCGGCGCTTGCCACGGTTTCCCGCACCGCCCGGTTGCTCTCGATCTCGTAGCCAAGTCCCGAACTCGCGTCGGTCATGGAGTCCAGGAACGGTGCCATCGCGGCCACAACCGCATTGCCGGACGTCTGATTCAGGTCGACCTTGGCCGAAACGTTGACCGAACGCACGCTGTCGACGCGCTCGATCAACTGCGTTCCACGCCCCCATTCCCCTTCGGCCACCGTGCGAAACGGCACGTAGGTGCCTGCAGGCGTACGGATGTGGAGCGACTGCAGGGACTCAAGCGATCGGCGTGCGTCCGCCGGGTAGCGGACCATGACACGTAGGTCGTCTTCCCCGCGCTGGACGCGTTGCGCTTCCTCGCCGTAGAAAGCCTGCCTGACCTGCCGGCCCACGTCGGCCAGGGTAAGTCCCAGCGCGGCCCCGGCGTCGGTGAGCGACAGCGAAAGCTCCTCCTTCCCTTCTCTGAACGAGTTGGAGACCTCTAGTACGCCCGGGTAGCCGGCCAGTTCGGCCTCCACGGCGGCGGAAACGGCGCGCAGGTCGTCCATGTTGTCCCCGAACAGCCGGATGTCGATGTCGGGGGCGAGCTGCCTGAAGTCGGTCACGAAGACAAGCTGCTCGGCATCTTCGATGGGTCCTGCCGCGGTGCGCCACGCGTCTGCCACCTCGACGGTCGAAATCTCGCGCTCCTCCGAAGGCGCCAACTGCAGATAGATCTCGCCGAGATGGCTTCCGGTGGGCACCGTGTCTCCGTCGCCCGTCCCGCTAGGGAGGTGCGATCCGTGCGATTCGGCTATGTGCGTGATCACGGGAACGCCATACTCCCGCGCGAGTTCGGC
>JAPOYW010000338.1 GCA_026706425.1 Gammaproteobacteria bacterium | reverse complement strand
GTCAGATCTGGAGGACATTGCGGGATGTCGGGTGATCGTACCTTCCTTGGTTGACGTCGAACATGTCACCTTGGAATGTGCCAAGCTCGATGTCACTCGGGCCCGAGACTATCGCGACAGCGATCGGAACGGATATCGGGCGGTCCATCTGACTATCCGAGCGAGTGATGGCAATCTGGTTGAACTTCAGATTCGGACAAGAATTCAGCATGGTTGGGCTCAGTTGACCGAGCGTGCCGCCGCCATTGCGGGAATCGAGGTCAAGTACGGAGGCGGCCCAGATGATATCCGTGCCCTTCTTGACAGCTTCAGCAAGATGGTCCGGCTTACCGATCTGAGGGACTACGAATTGAGGGCAGGAGCAGTCTTTGAGGAGATCGTCGCTGGTCAAGTTGACGATCTTGAGTTGGAGGCGGTCAGGAGCTATCGGGAACAAATCGAGGTCAATGCAACAGAGCAAGAAGCCAGTCTGCTTCGCCTTTGGGCTACGCTCTTTCCTGAATCGGTAGAACCGCAATGAAGTACTTCGTGCTGACATACGACCCGAGGTCTGACCGAGAACCGCGCGTTCGGGAGTTCAACGAACACATTGACGCGTTCCGCGAACTTGAGTCTCAGACCATAGAGAATCTCGGTCGCGAAGGCATTGAGGTGGTTCTCTTCATCAACGAGTCGGAGACTGCTCTCCGGTCTACCAATCAACGCTACTTCAATCCGGAAGTCACGCGCAGGCTCCGCGAGAACCCAAGCGTTCTTGCGAGTGGACTTGAGAACATGAGGCACGGAATGAGCGCTCTTGGCCCGCGCCTGACATCAACGCACTAACCCGCCTCCGACGCCTCCTCCGCCGACATCGCCCTAGGCAACGTCACCTTCGGTTCAATCTTCACGTCGACCACGTGGATCGTTCCCGAGAACCTGAATGGCGCCTCGTAGCTGTCCGTAACCGGCGAGTATTGATCTGCTCCCAGGTCGGCTCCGCCTCGCACGGCGATTCCGCTCGTGTCCGGAATCTCGATCCTGCCCACTTCCACCTCGTCGACCGATAGCGTCACCACTCCGGTCTTGTCCGAACCAGATGACATCGTCGCCGCCAGCGTCAAGCGTCCCAGCGGAATCTCCGAATCGCTGCGGCCGGACGTCACGTCTTCTCGCGAGTTGTAATCGAGGCAGAGTCGGTTGTTCTGGACATAGAACGACACTCCGCCGGCCATGCTGCCGTGCGCGAAGAGCACACCTTCGTCGTCCGCACTGGTTCGTTCGACTTCGGCCGTGATCGTCCAGTCGCCGAGTTGGAGCATCGGCGAGACTCGTCCGTGCAGGTGAGCGGTCGGTGGGTAGTAGCGGTAGTGCAGACCATCGTGCGGATTGCCCGGGCGTTGGCTCGGTCCGCCGGCCGGGCTCCGGTCGTCCAGCGGCAGCACGTTGTACCGCCCCGCCTCGGTCCACCAACGGTCGATCATCCGCCGCAGGCGCTCCGGTTCGTGCTCGGCCAGGTTGTTCGTCTCCGAGAAGTCGTCGGCGAGATTGAACAGTTCCCATTCGTCGTCCTCGTACGGCGTGCCGCGGAAGTGTCGAGTCACCGCCTTCCAGCCGTCCATCCAGATCGCGCGGTGACCCCGCATCTCGAAGTGCTGCACGCCCTTGTGGGACGCTGCATCCGGTTCGTCGAAGGTGTAGGCCATGCTCTCGCCGTGGACCGGCATCTGAGCGAGACCTTTGTAGGTATCGGGCGCTGACTCGCCCAGGACATCGAGGACGGTCGGCACGATGTCCGTGACGTAGTGGAATTGGTCGCGAATCTGGCCCTGCGGCACGCGTTCAGGCCAACGAACAATCAGTGGCACGCGAACGCCGCCGCCGTAGGCGTCGCTCTTGTACCAGCGCAGCGGGGTGTTCGCGACCTGAGCCCAACCCCAGGGCACGTCGGTCCAGCTACGCGGTCCGCCGATATCGTCCAGCCGCGACTGCCACGCCTCCAGGCGCGCGGTCTCGGCCACGGAGTGCGGTTCGCCCGCGCCGCGCGCCAGCAGCTCACCCTCGTTGGTCGCGATCCCGTTGCCTCCGGCCACGATGCTGAGCATGCCCATCGGCCCGCCCATGCCCGACGCGCCGTTGTCCGACGTCAGGATCACGATGGTGTTGTCGAGCTGCCCCGACTCTTCCAGGTGCTCGAGCAGCCGCCCGAGTTGCGCATCGGTGTGATCGAGGAAGCCGGCGAACGCTTCAAACAGCCGCGCCGCGAAGCGCCGGCCGTTGTCCGACAGGTCCTCCCATCGTTTGACGCCGGGATTTCGCGCCGCCAACTCGGTGTCCGGCGGGATGATCCCGCTGGCCAGTTGCCGTTCGAACCATTCCTGACGCACCTCATCCCAGCCTGCATCGAACCGGCCGCGGTACTTCTCGACGTATTCGGGCGGCGACTGGTGCGGCTCGTGGACAGCCCCGAGCGCGAAGTACATGAAGAACGGCTGCTCGGGCCGATGCGACTGTTTGTCCCTGAGGAAGGCGATGCCCTGGTCAACCAGGTCTTCCGTGACGTGGTACCCCTCCTCCGGCGATTTCGGAGGCAAGATGTGGTGGTTGTCGTGCGTGAGTTCCGGATAGAACTGATCGGTCGCACCCGAGAGGAAGCCGTAGTAGCGATCGAATCCGCGCTGCAGCGGCCAGTTGTCGTACGGACCGGCCGGACCGTTCTCTTCGGCCGGGCTGAGGTGCCACTTGCCCACCATGTACGTCGCATAGCCGCGAGCCTGGAGGATCTCGGCCAGCGTCGCCGAATGACGTGACACCGACGCGCGCATGTTGGTGAATCCGGTGTCGTGGTAGTTGGCGATCGTGCGCATGCCGACCGCGTGGTGGTTGCGACCGGTCATCAACGACGCGCGCGTCGGCGAACACAATGGCGTGACGTGGAAGTTGGAGTAGCGTAGACCTTCCGCTGCCAGGCGGTTGATGTTGGGCGTGTCAATCGTTGAGCCGTAGCAGTTGAGGTGGGCGAATCCCATGTCGTCGAACAGGATGATCAGCACATTGGGCCGGGGGCCGTGCTTATGCTCGGGCAGCAGCGGCCACCATGGCTCCGAGTCGTCAATGGTTAGTCCGACCCTGCCCTGGAAGTCTTCGAACTGTTCAGACATATGAGGTCCTCTGTTGACCTGGCCGGCCCGAATCGTCGAGGGAGCGTTACGGCCGGATGATCCGTTTCGGGCGCTGCGCCAGTCGCTTGAGCATCGGTTGTGCCGCGTCGATGAAACGGAAGGCGATTCGGCGGGTGTCCCTCGGATCGATCAGGTCGATCACGTCGAAGTTGTGCGCCGCCTTCATCGGACTCCGAAGCCTGAGCAAGCGGTTCTCGATCATCTCGCGATGCGCCTCGGGATTCTCCGCCGACTCGATCTCGCGCCGGTAGGCAGCGGCGACCCCGCCCTCGATCGGGATCCCGCCCCATTCGCCCGCAGGCCAGCCGAAGCGCATGTTGACGCCCGCCGGCTCGCCCATGCTGTTGGGCGCGTCGGCGGCGACGCCGTAGCTCTTGCGGATGTTGAATTCGACCTTGGGCACGTCGGCCTCGTAGGCCGCGATCAGGGCGCGAGTACCGCGACGCATGGTCTGGTTGAGCTCGGCCTGCGATCCGAGCATGAATCCGGGCATGTCAAGGAAGATCAGCATCGGTAGATTGAAGCCGTCGCAGAGGTCGACGAAGTGGGTGAACTTGTCGGCCGCATCGCCGTTCATCGCACCGGCCATGACGTACGGATCGCTGGCCACGACGCCGACGGCATAGCCGCCGACCCGGGCGAAGCCTGTGATGATCGCGCCGCCCCAGTGGGGACGCATTTCAAAGAACTCGCCGTTGTCGACGACCAGCTTGACCAGCTTGCGCGGATTGTAGCCGCGCTTGCGGTTCTCGGGGATGATCCGCAGCAGCTCCTCCACCCGCCGATTCGGGTCGTCGCCGTTGTGCACGCGCTCGGTGACGTCGCTGGTTGTGTCGGGCAGGTAGGAGAGGAACTTCTTGATTTGGTCGAAGGCGTCCTCTTCGTCCTCGGCTTCGTTGTCGACCTGGCCGCTCTGGTAGACGTGAACCTTCGAGCCGCCGAGTTCCTCCTTGTTGAAAGTCTCACCAATCGCGCGGCGGACCACCGGCGGGCCGGAGGGAAAGATCTGGGACTGGCCCTTGATCATCACGGTGAAGTGCGAGAGCAGCGCGAAGGCGGCCGGCGCGCCCGCGACCGAGCCCATGATCCCCGAGGCGACCGGCACCTTGTTCAGCAGGTTGATGTGCCGCCACCAGGTCTGGCCGCCGGGGAGGGCCATGCGGCCCTCTTCCTCGTCCCGCTTGGCGCTGTGGCCGACGCCTTCGATCAGCTGGACGTACGGCAGGCCGTACTGAGACGCCAGCGGAGTGGCAAACTGCGACGCGCCCTTGGACACGTTGTGCGGCGAGCCGCCGGAAATGGTGAAGTCGTCGCCGCCAATCACGATGTTTCGGCCATCGATCTGGCCCATACCCATGACGAACGCGCCGGGCGTGAAGTCGCGCAAGTCGCCGTTCTCGTCGTACTCGTAGCCGCCGACCAGCGGGCCGGCCTCGAAGAACGAGTCGGGATCGAGGAACTTGTCGATCCGCTCACGAATCGTGTAGCGGCCGCCGCGGTGCTGGCGGGCGACGCCGTACTCGCCGCCCATCTCGCGGCCCAGTTCCTTGATGTAGTTGATTTCCTCAATCGCGCCCAGCCAGTCCTGTCCCGGCTTCCACGATTCGCGCGTCTGGTCTACGGGCATGCTCAGCCTCTCAGTCGGACACTCGGTCGGACAAGGTCCGCTGGCAGTTTATCGCCCGACCTGATCCGGCCTAGCGATCCGCTGTCCAGTAGTTGGTCCAGATGCGGTTGCGAATCTTGTGGGCCACTTCATCGGCGATCGATGGTTCCGTTGCCGCCACCAGCCAGATTGCATTGGGCCGCGTGATCAGGCGCGCCGCGCCGGTCGGGCCGTCCCAGCCCAGCACGTTGGGCAAGACCGCCTCGGCCTCGTTCCCTGTGTGACTGAAGAACCAGCGCCGCAGCCCCGAGACGCCTTCCTTGTGCTCCCACGGGTCGTCAAAGACTATCTGCCAGGTGACGACCTCCATTTCGCCGTCTTGAGACAACCAGAGCGCCATCTCGTCCGAGCCCCAACCCGTCGCAGCCGTGCTGGCGACGTATGGATTCTTCGATGCTGTGACGATGAGCGACTGCAGCCATTGCTCGCCCATGCGGTCGACGATTGGCTCGTCCCACTGGGACGCCGTGAGAATCTCCTCGCGTAACCGTCCGAGGTCCGTGAGTTCGATGGGTTGCTCGTCGGCTTCCAGCCTGTTGGGGTGCATCAACTGTTCACTCGATTCCGGAGGATCGAGCAGCAGCGCATCGATCGCCGTTTGGCCGCTCCTACTGCGTAGCCTGGCGAGCACATCGCTGCCCTGATCGTACGCGGCGAAGAGATTCACTGAGTCCTGCGGCGAGAGCGCTTCAACAGCGCGATACCAGAGGTCGTACTCAGAGTTCTCTTCCGGTCCCCATTCGATGTCGACGAGCAGTTCCAGCAACGGTGGGTCCTCGCCGTAGAGTTCGTTCAGCGTGGCGTCGCCCTCCACGACCCAGCGCAGCGCCTGCAGTTCGTCAGTCGTCTGGCTGTCTCGGTACCAATCGTGCAGACGCCACCCGGTCCACTGATCTTGGAGAAAATGCACCAGCTCGTGTGAGATCACTCCGACGAAGGCTGCAGGCATTGGCGAACTCGAGACGATCACCACCTCGCCCGGACCGTCTTCGCCGGAATCGAGCTC
>JAPOYW010000609.1 GCA_026706425.1 Gammaproteobacteria bacterium | reverse complement strand
CCTGCAAAGCCCGGGCAGACGCGACCAATCGCCCGAGCGCTCGGTCGGTGTCGTGCTGCGGCACCCCGAACGGCATGTTCAGCTTGGCCACGATGCGGTCGCCCTGATCCGAGATCAGGAAGGAGAACGGCAAGTGGCCGCCGACCACCACCGCGACGGCGAGCCCGAACGCAACGACCCCGGACGTGACGGTTAGCGCACGCCTTCGAAGCGCACGCCGGACCACACTGCGGAAAGTGCCTTGGATGAACGTCTCGAGCCCCTGTTCGAAGCGCACCTGAATGCGGGCGAATGCCGCCCCCAGCCAACGCAGCGCGCCGCTCTCGTGTGCCGCCACAACCAGGCCTAGAACACCGATCACGAAGCCGATGGCATCGCGCGCATCCGCTGCCAACACGACTGCGGCCAGCACGGCGACGGCCAGCACGGCGATGCCGAATTCGCCAAGCGGCATCGAGTCCGGGCGGTGTCCCAGATGCAGCGGCAGGATCACGTGGCACTCGATCAGTGAAAACGCCAGGCAGCAGATCACCGGCGCCGCGACCGCGGCCATGAACTGACCGGCGATGCCGGTGAGGAAAAGCATCGGGACGAACACGGCCACAGTCGTCAAGACCCCGAACGTGACGGGTACGAACACGCGCCGGGCACCCTCGATGGCACCCGCCAGTTGCCCCGCTCCTTCGCGCTGCGCCACGTAGGCGGACTCGCCGACGACGACCGCGTCGTCAACCAGGAGGCCGAGAACCACTATGAAGCCGATGAGCGAAATCGCGTCTATCGAGACGCCGAAACAGAACAGCAGGAACACCGCACCGAGTAGCGCGATCGGGATTCCCGCCGCCACCCATAGCGCCAAGTGCGGCCGCAGGAACAGCGCGAGTACCACCAGCACCAGCAAGAGCCCCTGCAGCCCGCTGTCGATCAACGTTGCCAGGCGGTCCACAAGCAGCGACGACTGGTCGTTCCAGACGGTGAGCGTGACGTCTTCCGGGTATTGGGCCCGGGTTTCGGCCACATATCGCCTAACCTCGGCCGCAATCTCCCGCAGGTCCTGGCTTCCCACCTGGGAAACGCGAATCAGCGCCGCCGGACGCCCATCGAACCGGAACTCCTGCCCCGTGTCGGCGAAGCCGTCCACGACGCGCGCGACATCCTCCAAAAGCACGCGCGTGCCGTCGTCGCGCGTAGTCACTTCGATTCTGTCGAATTCCGCTCCCCGCTCCGCCTGCCCTTGCGTGCGCAGCAGCAGTTCGCCCCGATTCGTCTTGATGGCCCCGCCCGGGAGGTCGAGGGAGTTGCCGCGAATGGCGTTCGCGACCTGGTCGAAGGTGAGTTGGTTCCGTTGCAGGGACGCGTCGGAAACCTCGACGGAAATCTCGTAGGGGCGCACGTTGGCGACAGATGCCCGTGTGATCGCCGGCAGGGCCAGCAAGTCGTTGCGCACGCGGCGCGCGAGTTCCTTTAGGTCTCTCTCGTCCGTCGGGCCGGTGACCGCCGCCTCGATCACCACGTCGCTCGACGACCGCAGCTGGACGACTGGCGTCTCGGTCTCCTTCGGCAAGGTGTCGATGGCGTTGACCTGGTTCTGGACGTCGGCCAGCACGGCGGCCCGGTCGGCGTCGAAAAGCAATGCGACCACCACCCGGCAACGCCCCTCCTCCGCGGTGGATCGAATGCGGTCGACGCCTTCGATGCCGTCGAGTTTCTCGTCGATGCGTGCACAGACCGCCGTTTCCACCTCCTCGGGCGCCGCGCCGAGGTACGGAACCACGATGCTGATGACCGGCACGTCGAGGTCCGGCCAGATCTGCACCGATATGCGAGCGAACGACGCGATGCCCGCAAGAAGCAGGAATGCCACCAGGAGATTGGTCGCCACCGGATTGGTGGCGAACCAGGAGACCACGCGTTTCACGGCGAGCCTTCCAGTGCGCCCCCGTTGCCCGCCGTCCGGACGCGCAGTCCCTCGGCCGCGCCCGGCAGTCGCGTCAGTGAGACCCGTTCGCCGCGGCGCAAACCCAGAACGTAGGCTTCCTCCCCGAGCACGCGCAACACTTCCACCTTCCGCACCTCGAGCCGGTCATCTGCCCCGATGACATGGACATGCACATCCGACTGGAGCGCGACGCGCGGGAGCACCACGGCGTTGCTGACCTCGCGTCCCTCGATCTCGGCATCCACGAAGAGTCCCACCGTGAGCGGTGGCTTGCCTTCCGGCTGGTCGTAGGGCCGCTGCACTACGGCGATCATCTTGACCATCCGGGTCCCCGGGTCGATTTCGCCTTCCGTACGCACGATTCGGCCACGCCACTCATGCTCGCGACCCGCGAACCGGGCGCGCAGCACCACGGTGAGCCGGGCCGCAGGGTCCAACGTGCCGCCCAGGGACACCGGCAGAAACGCCAGATCCTCATCGTGCACCGGCAGGCGCACTTCGGCGGCATCGACCGAATAGAGATTGGCAAGGGTCTCCCCCCGGTTCACGAACTGGCCGGGATCCACCAATTCGCTTCGAACCCGACCGTCATAGGGCGCGACGACGCGCGTTCGCTCGAGATCCCGTTCTGCACGTTTTTCCTGGGCCGTCGCCTCGCGAAAGCTCGCTTCGGCCAGCAGTTGGCGATTTTCCGCTTCATCGCGGTTCGATTTGCTGACTGCATCCGTCTCCGTCAGTCGATCCTGGCGAGCAAGCGCCCGACGGGCTTGCGCCAGTTCGCTTGTAGCCGAAGACAGCCGGGCGCGTGCCTGCTCCAGCGCCAGTTCGTAGTCGACGCGGTCGATGGTGACTAACACGTCGTCGCGCCGGAAGAAACCGCCGGAGACCATGGAATCGGCGACGGAAACGATACGACCGGACACCTCGGCGACCAGGCGGCTCTCGGTCTTCGGCACCACCACGCCGTGTGCCGCCACGGTCAGCCGTGCCAGCCCGGGCCGCACCTCCACGAAACGCACGAGCGGCGGCTGGACCCCAGAGTCCTCCGGCTCGGTCACCGGCCCCGTCGCCACGATCACGACCATCAACACGAGACCCACGACGGCGATCGAGAACGAGCCGAGGTAGCGTTTGATGGTCGTCCAGCTAGGAAGAGCCCGACTCATTCACCGTCGTCCTCTAACCTTTACCCGGCATCTGCGGACGGTTTCCTATCGCTACACGACCCTCCGCGAGGAACGGGTCAGGTCGCCGCATCGACTTGCCGCGGCCACGCCATCCGGGCGCGTTCGCGGACGCCTTCCCCGAGCAGCAGGATGGCAGGAACCACAAAAAGTATCCCCAAGCTGCCGGCCGCAAGCCCGCCGATGATGCTGACCACCATCGGCACGTAGTTGCTAACCGTCGCCTCGGACTTGAGGTAAAGCACGGGCAACAGGCCGCCAACGGTCGTCACCGTGGTCAGAAAGATCGGTCGGAAACGCTCCCGCACGGCACCCGCGATTGCCGCGATCGCCGGCAGTTCCGAACGGGCGCGCAGACTGTTGCAGCGGTCCATGAGGAGCAGCGTGTCGTTGATGACGACCCCCAGGACGGCTATCACCCCGAATGCCGACGACAGGTTCAGATCATAGCCCAGCAACAGATGCGCCAGCACGGCGCCAGCCGCCGCCAGCGGCATCGCCGTCAGCACGACCAGCGGCTGCACGTAGCTCCGGAACTGTATCGCTATGATCATGTAGATCACGAGGAGTGCGACAGGCAACGTATAGGCCAGCGGTGCCAGGGACTGCCCGTCGTCACCTACGCCCGTACGAGACCATGCCAGCCCAAGGCCCGGATACCGGTTCTCGAGTTCCGGCAGCACCGTGTCTTCGACGTGCGCCCACAGCTCGCGCGGGGTTGTCACCGCACGATCCACGATGGTGCCTACTTCAGCTGCGCGTACCCCATCGATCCGCATCAGCGTTTCGAGTTCGCGGCTCTCCACCACCCTCGCCGCCACGCCCAGCGGGATGTCGCCGCCGACCGGCAGCTCGATGCGCTCGTCGACGAGTTCGGCGAAACTCCGCCGCCGATCCTCGGGGTAGCGGACCACGACCTTGACCTCGTCCCGGCCGCGCTGGATCCGCTGCACCTCGGTGCCGAGAAAGCGCGCCCGGAGCTGCGCCGCCAACTCGCCCGCCGTCAGTCCTGCGGCCTTTCCGGCAGGCGTCAGGTGCAGATCGAAGTGACGCCGGCCCGGAGTCAGGGAGTCGAAGGCGTCCAGCACGCCAGGAGCCGCCTTGATCGCCTTCGACCAGGTCGGCGGCGGCCCGCGCCAGGATCTCGCCGTCCGCGTGGACAAGAGCCACCGAGACGTCGTAGCCGCTGCCGTATCGGTCCGCCGTGGCGAACGTCAGCCGGTCGGCGCCGATGATCTCGCCGACGTTTCGCCGCCACGCCCGGGCGACCTCCTCGGCGCTGACCGTACGCTGCGACTCCTCACGGAGCTGAAGCGTAACGGCAGCGAGGTGAGAGGCGCGGCCCCCCTCACCTAAGAAGATGCCGCGGGGGGGATGGTGTCCCACAACCGTGGCGACAGACCTGATCGGGGATCCACCAAGCTGCTGGTTGCTCCGTCTCGCCGCATCCTCCAACTGGCGTGTCCCGACGCTCGTGACTTCAAGGGGCGTTCCCACAGGATAGGTGATGGCCGCCTCGACCCTGCCGGTGCCAAGCGCCGCCACGTCGCCGACGCGAACCACGCCGCCGGAAACCAGGGCACCGCTAACGACGACCAGTGTGACCGCCACCAGCACGGTGCCGACCGGATGGCGGGTTGCTAGGGCCACCGCTGGTACCGCAACGCGATCGCGGAGGACGTCGATGGCCTCCCTGACCCGCGCCTGCACGGCAGCCATGGGCCAACGGCTCCAGTCGCCACCGTGCGCCAGATGCGACGGCAGGATCAAGAACGCCTCCAACAGCGACACGCCCAGCACCAGGACGGCGACGATCGGGAACACGCTTAAGAATTGACCCAACACGCCGTATGTGAATAGCAGTGGGGCGAAGGCCAGCAGGGTCGTCGCCACGCCGACCGCCACCGGCCAGAACACGCGCTCTGCCCCGGCGACCGCCGCGGCCGCTCCGACAAGGCCACGTTCCCGCTCCGTCGCGACGCTCTCCCCCACTACCACGGCGTCATCGACGACAATGCCGATCATCATGATCATCGCGAAGACCGTGGCGATGTTGAAGGTGAGATCGAACGCCGGGAACAACATCGCCGCCCCCAGGAAGGACACCGGCAAACCGACCGCCACCCAGGTCGCAAAGCGAAAGTCGAACACCAGCGCAAGGACCAGGAACACGATGACCAGACCCAGCACGCCCGTGCCCGTGATCAGGTCCATGCGAGCCGACGCCCGCCGGGAGCTATCTTGCCAGACGGTCACCTCCGCCCCCGGCGGCACCGCGTAGTCAGCGAGCATTTCCCGCACATCGCGGGCAATCTCCACCTCCGACCCGCCTAGTTGCGCCGCCAGCGCGGTCACGAAAACGGCCGGCACGCCGTCGAGTTCGGTAACGCCTACGGCGTCCCCGAAGCCTTCGCTGACTGCCGCGACGTCACCCACGGTGACCAGCGCACCGCTTGGTGTCGACAGCAGTACCACGTCCTCGAACTCCTCGGCGTGAACGCGCCGGTCGTCAACGCGAACGACCAGTCCGCCGGCGCTGGTCAGCAGACTCCCGGAGGTCAGGTCCACCGACGAGCTCCGCACCTTGCGCGCCACCTCGGCGATGGTCAGGCCATGCTCGCGCAGCGCCTCCTCGTCGACCTCGATCGAAATCTCTCGCTCCGGCGCCCAGTCAAGCGAAACGCTCGATACCGAAGGTAGCGAAAGCATGTCC
>JAPOYW010000534.1 GCA_026706425.1 Gammaproteobacteria bacterium | reverse complement strand
GCGCGCTAACGCCTGCCCATGCAGGTCGGTATGCTTGGTCACGTCGTGGGTCGCTCCAGGGGCTGTCTTCCTCGGCAGTATGGCTCGCGTCCTGAAGGTCCAACGTCGGCGGCAAGGAACATCTTCGCATGGTCTCTGAGTCTGGAAAACCACCTCCCAAACCCTTGGCCCGGCACCCAAGACGGCGTGCGGCCTACCCAGAGGTGTACGCACTGCTGTGGCTAACAAGGCGATGCGAGGCAAACATCGCGGAGTTTCTCACTTCCTGGGGAGTGCCGGCTGGATCGGTGCAACGAGGCATGCACCTGACCGTCTACCACGCCCGTCGCCTGTTGCCGGGGCTGCCGGACGACCGCCGCACCCAACGAGTCTCCATCGACCTTAACGTCTCGGAGACCCGCTTCATGGTGCTCGCCCCCGGAGGTGAGAATCCTCGTCCCGAGCTCGAACCCGCGAAGCGGTCAGTCGGTATCAGATTGACCAAGCGCAACATCGCGGTCGAGCGGATACAGGAGCTAAGAAGCGCGATGTGCGCACTCGAAACTCCTGAGACGATTGGCCGCCGCAAACCAAGCACGGCGTGGACCAGTTGTTTCGGGTCACGTCACTATCAGCCGCACGTCAAGCTACTCCACCCGGGAAGCGAGATAGACCGGGACCTGACGGACCTGGGTGCAGCTTTCCGCATGTGCTTCTCCATGCTCGAATTCGGCAAGTACGAGGTCACCTCGCGGGGCCCTAGGGTTCGGTCGACATCCTCGGGCCGGGGATCGGCGACCAGCTAGCTTGGTAGCCAGCGGCTATTGCCACACTCGTCAGTCCTGCCAAGACGTGACGAGGCCATTTGTGCGTGTACACGTATCCACTGGTGACGTACCTACCTTGCGTAATACTGTATTGTTGGAAGACCCATTGAATCCGCACACCGTCTGACGAGACGGTACGGTTCGACCGTGCCGGATCTCCACGAACGGCCATCATTTCGCAGTGGTTCATTCCCAGCCGCAGCGATCTTGCCTTCACCCATAGCCATTGGTTCTCGCGGATCAGTCCACGCGACCTGATTTCCGTTTCGACGGCAGATAGGGACCCTTCCGGCGTCCGTCCGTAGCCTTGATTGTGGAACGCGAATGCCGAGCAAAGCTCGCGTTGGTTCGCGGTGGACCAATCACGCGGTGTCGACTGGCATCCTTGAGTGGCAAGCCCCAACACGAGCAATCCAACACCCAGCTTGTTCGTCTTCATCGCAGGGATGCGAGTCGCTAGGAATGTCCAACCACATCCCTTCCATGGCCTGAAACCACTCCTGCTCATGCTCGCTTCAACCATCAGTTTTCCATCTCCAAGTGATGGTACGTAGTCGAGCCTTGGCCGCGGATAAGCCGGGAATCTTGTCGGCAAACGGTGGCGTTGGATCCGCGTCCCGTGACACCTTTCCGGCGTTGGCGTCACGCCTCTCATCGCGAGACAACGTTGACCTCGGTAGTCGGCGTATGGAGTGGGGCTTCCGGATTCCCCTTCACATGGGGCTTGATGTACTTGAGCCGGTGGATGCCCGCAGCGGGGTACCACTGATTGCGGAAGTGTCCACGGACGTACCAATGCTTGTCCCGGACCAACTCCGTGCCGCCCCCGACCGATTTCCTTTCCGCTTTTCTCCATCTGACGCATCGTACGGTCGCATCCATTTGAGGCCGTTGCTTGCGTGCCGCAGTATGTGACCTGGGTAGCTTGGCATCCTCGACCACGACGACCTTGGCCTCAAGCAACGCCTGCATTCGGCAGGCCATTTCCGTTCCTTCGGGACGAAACGCTGGCTGTCCTCCATGCCAAAGGACACAGCTTCCGTTGCCGGTGATCTGGAGCATGTGGATGCCCATTTCGTCCTTGCCGAGCTTGGTGTCGCCGATGTTGTTCCACCACAGTTTTTCCGCGAGTTCCGGTGGGGAGAACGAAAGCGCCGTTCCTACGCTGTAGGTCAGAAAGTGCATTCCCACGCCGGGTCCACGGGCATCGAAAGCCATCTTCGGGTCACCCGCCACTGGAATGGCCATCAACTCGAAGACCATGTCTTCCCGCCATATCCATGTCGGTTCGTCAGTCTTGTACGGAGGCAGCTGGCCGTCTAGGACAAGCTTCCGCCTCTGTGCCTCGAGCATCCATGCAGGGGGATCCCTCGTCAAAGGCGGCGGTCCTTTGCCCGAAACAACGTACGCATTCGCTTCAGGAACGGATCGTCGTCCGTTATGGCTATGTAGTCAGTGTCGGGCATTGCTCGGCAGCCCAGTCATCCTTTGCTTGAACCAGCCCTTTATCCTGCCACACCGATGTCCTCTGTGTGGCACAGGGACGCCCCCCCTCGTTGACCATGCGACTTTCGGAAGGTGACGCTGTGTGCGGATGCCGTCCGCGTCCGCGTCCAGGACGCTCACCGCATAGCCGAAGCGCAGCGTCCGGCCGCCGTGCAGCACGCCGTCCAGACCAGCCTGCTCTTCGCTGTTGGAGAAGTCGGCGTCGTCCGCCCCGACGTCGAGCGATAGGTAGACCCGGCCGGTGCCTTCCTCGACCTCGACCGGCTCGCTCATCTCCACGTCGACGAGGATGCGGTCGCCGGCGGCGTAGGTGTCGAAGACGCCGTCGGCGTCGTGGGTCGGCCTCGACACCACCCGCACCAGCTCGATGGTCGGCTTGCGGGTTGGCGTCGACGCGGGCTCCCAGTGTGGCGGTGGCCATCTTGACGGCCGGCCCGGCCGGCACCCCCAGCAGCTCGACGGTGTGTTCCAGGTGCGGCGACAAGGGCGTCCGAGCGCTTCCAGCGTGGTGTGCGTGGCCGTGGAATCGGTCGTGTCGCCGATCTCGGTCCAGATCGCCGCGTACGCCTCGCGGTGGCGCACGTCGTAGTCGGTGACAGCGCTGTTGCCGTCGTACCCGGGGGCGCGCCAGCCGACCCGCAGGCTGGTCTCAGCGGGCGCAGTGAACGTGTTGTCCCCGGCCGAAAAACTCGACGGATTGGTCAGCGTGACCGGCGAGCTCAGGCTGTGCGCCGACCCCGTCACCTTCACGGTCAGGCCCGACGGGGTGCCGCCGAGCTTAATCACGACCGCTTTGAGGGAGCCGCCGGCGGCTCCGGTCGTGAATGCCTGCGCATTGTCGTCGTTCGTTGTCCCGGCGAACATCATCTCCACGCTTGTAAGCGTGTAGCCGCTCGTGTTGTCGCCGGTGCTGAATCCCTGCGCGGCATGGAGAGTGGTGAGTGTGTGCGTGGCGCCGCCGTCGCGGTCGGGGCGGCCACGCGCCCGCGTCCGGGCCGAGGCCGCGAACCCGCTCGAGCCATTCCCCGACCATGCCGACCGTGTCGGGCGCGAGATACACCACGTCCCCGAACCCTTCCTGGTCCGTCTTGGAGCGGCGCACCAAGAGGGTCGCGTCGCCCCCCATTTCCTCAACCACGTCCGACACTTGCAGCGCCGACAGCTCCGAGCGGCGCAGCATGCCGTCGCACGCCACCGCCACCAGCGCCCGGTCGCGCAGGTCGATCAGCGCCGTACCGGCCGCCTCCAGCAGGCGCTGCCGCAGGGGAAACGTCAGGCCCCCCGCCTGCGCCTGGCGGCACCCCTTCGCGCGGTGCATGCGCTGCAGCGCCAGCCGCACCGCGGCGCTCTTCACCGTCCGCCCGCGCCCGACGGCGCGGTGCGCGGCGGCGATGCTGGAGACGTACCGGCGCACCGTCGCGGGCGCTCGCGCCTTCGCCATCTCGTCGACGAACGCCGCCACGGTCGCCGGGCTCGCGGGCACCGCCGCCACTCCGCGTCCGCCGCACCAGGCAGCGTAGATGCGGAGGTCCGACCTAAGCGCGCGCTCGGTGTTGTCGCTGATCGCGCCCCTGGCGGCCGCCACGCAGGCGTCCACGCACTCGGCGACGGCGAAGTCCCCGGCGGAATCCGGCAGGGCGCGGAGAGGGCTCTGGTTGAGCATGGATCGGCCTCCGTGCCGATGGAACACGGCCCGCCGTTGTACTCGCGATTCCTACAGTTATCGCGAGCACTCTAGGACCCTTCTCCAACCGGCACATACTGCGAGACGTGTGTCGGAAACTTCTGATTTCCATGTCTTTTTCGACCGCAGAGTGACCGTCCGGTTACGCTGCGGCGCGCCATTCCTGGCCGGCGCCGACGATACGCCAATCCCGTGCCCCCGCAACCCCGGCATGCCAACGGCCCGCGTCGCTCAAAAGCGCGGGACTACAGGGAGCTACACGCGTTTCCGCGTCCCCAGAATTGGGGTCATTTGCGGGATTTTCCGGGGTTCGCCTGTCAGAAGCTGTCGTCATCCAGGCGGACAAGTCCCAGGCGTTCGAGACCGTTCGGATTCGCCCGACAGACGGCGCCAGACGCACTATCAAACCCGGACACGGTTTCCGTACCTCGACCACAGGCTCGCCAGGGTCCAGAGCTTCGCGGCCCGTAGAATCGGCCGCATGCCCGAAAACCGTCCGTTATCCGGGCTAGGTCAGGACGGGACATCACGCTGCGCCGCCACTATCATCCTGACCGTGAAACACTGACTCCACCACCAGCGGACTTGCCGGCCGTGAGTCCGAATCAATGCTCAGCTCCGGCTTATGGCATCGAAAGGGAAATCTCCGATGGCGCATTCTCAACGCCCTGAACCTCGCTACTACGCGAATGTCCAGATGATGATGTACTACACTATTCAGGACTTCGCGCGCGCCGCGAGTGGGCGGACTCCCCAGGCAATCCAAGACGTCACCGACAAGGAAGACGGGCTATAGATTCGATCGGGCCGGCGGCCGACCCTTCAAAACTCGGTTTCCCAATCACTACGAACAGGGAGCGTCTTCATGAGTTACTACGGTTGATCAGATCTGTCGCATCTGTGGCCTGCCGGAAGGCGTTGACGTGAAGTCGGGTGACTACAATGAACGCTGGATCGTCCGATGCCCGGCGTGCGGAGATTTCACGATCACGCAATCGGTTATCAACCGCCGCCTCGATCAAGCTACGCGACACAGACTGTCCGCCTGGACGCGGGCCAAGAAGGAATCTGGACAAAGCTCCCCCTCTGATTTCGCGAGATACGTTCGATGCCATCGTCAGCAGCTTTCCGAATTACAGTGTTGCCGACAAACAACGACTGTTGATCCAGACGCTCGCCGAACAATCCTCTCGTCCCGGTGAGTCCGTGTACCTCAACTACAGATCGTTGTCGCCGCGCGTTTGGGGCTCTGGATCCGAAGAGGCGTGCTACCTCGCCGACGCCTTACACGATCGCGGGCTCATAGCTTTCACGCAAAAATCAGGCGACCGGACCATCGACCATTGTCAAATCACACCGGCCGGCTGGGACTATCTGGACAAGATCGAGAACAGGACGCTTGATAGCTCCCAGGCGTTCGTCGCCATGTGGTTCGACCCGAGCATGGACGCTGCATGGATCGATGGCATAAAGCCAGCACTTGAGGACGCAGGGTACATGCCTTATCGGGTGGACAACGATCTTTCGGATTTGGGCCGTATTGATGCAAAAATCGAGGTGGAGATAAAACGCTCACGATTCTTGGTAGCGGACGTAACAGGCGGACGACAGGGCGTCTACTATGAGGCAGGTTACGCGCTGGGATTGGGACTGCCCGTCATCTGGTGCGTGCGGTCTGATCGCAAGGACGACATGCACTTCGACACGCAACAATACAAACACATCATCTGGAGCACTCCGCAAGATCTGGGCGAAAAGTTGGAGGCTTTGGTGATTGCTGCCATTGGCGAACACTAGAGCGAAAGCCGCTAAGGCGTTCCGCGTGCCGACCGCCCGGCGCTTGCCGGTG
>JAPOYW010000584.1 GCA_026706425.1 Gammaproteobacteria bacterium | reverse complement strand
GAGGTGGGTGTCCCTTACGGCAAGGCGCTCCCGATCGAGGACGAATTCGTCGGGGCCGACGGTGCCGCCCACGATGCCTTCGCCGAGGCCGTAGCTGGCATTGACGATCATTTCGCCGCGCGCACCGGTGGCGGGATTCGCGGTGAAGAGCACCCCGGACACGTCGGCGTCGACCATACGTTGCACGACTACCGCCACGGCCACGTTGTCGTTGTCGACGCCCACCCGGTGGCGGTACGCCAGTGCGCGGGCCGACCACGCCGACGCCCAGCATCTGCGGACGGCCGCCACGAACGCTTCCAGGTGGAGGATGTTGAGGTAGCTCTCCTGCTGTCCCGCGAACGAGAAGTCGGGCAGATCCTCCGTCGTGGCCGAGGAGCGAACTGCAACGGGTGCTGCGTCGGCGGCGACATCCGCGTACGCCCTTCGGAGGGAGTCGGAGAGGTCGTCAGACAACGAGGGCGAGTCGAACAGATCTCGGATTCGCCCGGCTGCGGTGTCGAACGACAAGGTTCCTCGCACGATCTCCGGTTTCGCCGCCTCCAACACCGATTGTTCGACTCCGGTGTCCCGGACGAACCGTCGGTAGACCGCCGTCGGAAGGATGCAGCCGTCAGGAACCGCGAAGCCAGCCCCGACCAGCCGGGTCAGCGAATGACCCTTGCCGCCGACTTGCCGGAGGGTGGCAGGCTCGCCCAGTCCTATCGGATCGCGCTCGTTCATTCACTTGTTGCAATCGAGAATGATTAACGTTTATATTTGCGCTTCATGTACGTATGCCTGTGCCAAGCCGTCAAGGACAGCGAGGTTCGCCAAGCGGTGGCCTCGGGTGTCGAGGACGTCGACCAGCTCGCCGAGGTGCTCGGCGTGGGCACTGGCTGCGGCTCCTGCCGCGACTTTGCCCAGACACTCATCGACGAAGCACTCGACGAATCCCTCGCCTACGCCGCCTAGGCGCTTGGGTTTACACTTTACCCCGCTTCCGTGGGGTCTTTGTGGGCATCGTGAACATCCTAGTCACCGGCATGAGCGGGCTGATTGGCGGCATGGTCCGCACGCGGCTCGAATCCCAGGCGGAACTGTCTGCCCTCAATCGGCAGCCTGTCCGCGGCATCCGCACCACGCAGGCCGATTTGGCGGACTACGATGCGATCCGGCCAGCCTTCGATGGTCAGGAGGTCGTCGTTCACTTGGCGGCCAAGGCCGGTGAGAACTTCACTTGGGACGAGTTGCTCCAGACGAATGTCGTCGGCACGCGCAACGTACTGAAGGCGGCAGACAACGCGGGATGCCGACGCGTGATCTTCGCCAGCAGTGGTGCCACGGTGGCGGGGTGGGAGCAAGTGGAACCCTACAAGGCGCTAGCTGAAGCGCGCTACGACGACGTGCCCGCCGAGTGGCCGTTGATCCGTCACGACATGGCGATGCGACCGCGGGGCGTCTACGGGTCGACGAAGGTGTGGGGCGAAGCCATCGGCCGCCACTACGCCAACACGACCGCCCTTTCCGTTCTGTGCATCCGCATCGGCTACGTCAACGCGGCGGACCGACCGTCCCGGCCGAGGGACTTCGCGGTGTGGTGTTCGCAGCGCGACATCGCCGAGGCGATCGAGCGCTGCGTGTTTGCGCCCGCCGGGATCAAGTACGACGTGCTGTTCGCGAACTCCCGCAACCGATGGGGCTATCGCGATCTCACGCACGCGGAGGAAGCGGTCGGATTCGTTCCCCGGGACGCGGCGGAGGACCACCGCTGAGCACAGTCGTCCGGATCGCATTGGACGGACGAACCCGAAACGGCATAAGGTGAATCGAGGGGAGGGCCCGCTCGGCGCATGCCGCGCGAACGACACCGTATGTGCAATCGATTGAGGAGAGAGTCTTGGACTTCGGAGTACAGGTAAACGTCTACCGAACATCTTGGGAGGACATTCGAACGTCCGTGGAAGCCATGGAGGCCGGCGACTGGGACAGCGTCTGGTTTGCGGACCACTTCATTCCGCCGGGCGCCGACCGCGAGCAGGAGGCGCTGACCGCCTTCGAAGGCCTCGCGGCGATCGCAGTCGTGGGCGGCATGACCAAGAAGCTGCGGCTTGGCAACCTGGTGCTGGGCAATACGTACCGCAACCCGGCCCTGGTCGCGAAGATCGCGGGCACCATCGACACCGCGACCGAGGGACGGTTCACCCTCGCCATCGGGGCCGGCTGGTACAAGCGCGAGCACGAAGCCTACGGCTGGACGTTCCCGTCGATGAAGGAACGCCAGGACCGGTTCGAGGAAGCGTGCGAACTGCTCAGGCTCCTGATCCACGCGGACGAGCCGGTGGATTTCCACGGCACGTACTACGACATCGACGGCGCGCGCCTGTCACCGGGTTCCTACGACAAGCCGATTCCGATCATGGTCGGCGGCACCGGCCCGAAGCGCACGCTCAGGACGCTCGCCCGGTACGGCGACGTCATGAACCTCGACGGCTGGGCCGGCGGCGGCATGTCGCTGGACTACTACAAGCACAAGGCGGGCATCCTCGAGCAGCATTGCGAGGACGCGGGCCGCGACCCCGCCGAGATCCGCCGCACGTTGCTGATGCCCTGCTACCTGACGGAGGACAAGAACCTGATCGAGCGGGTCGTGAAAGGCTTGGGGCCTGGGACCGTGGCCGGCTCGCGCCAGTACATCGTCGATCGCATCGGCGAATTCCGGGATGCCGGCATCGCGGAGATCATGTTCGGTGGCGTGGGGGGCGTCGAGCGGCTCAAGCGGTACGAGGAAGAGATCATCTCGGCGTTCCGGTAGGGCCGGCTGTCGCCCCGGGGGTTGTTGCGTGCCCGTGGTCCAAGTTCAGATTCAGATTGAGCGACTCCAGTACGAACGTCCGGAGCGGTTAGCAGCGGGTCGCGACACTTCCATCGCGGAGGTTGTTCGTGAAGCCGTGGACGACGTTCTCGCCCGTAGATGCAGACGTGAGGTGGGAGCGTTTGCTTGGTGCTTCCGGCAGGGCCCGGTCGTCAGACGGCGCGTCGGACGTATCCACGCGGCACGACGACTACCTCGCCGATATATGGATGGGCGACTTGCGTCGTCGATAGCCCTGCCAGCGGGTTTCCAGTATTCTCGCCCGCCTTTGACCGACAGCAGGGGAGATACGCAATGAGCGTGGACGGACGCGTGGCCATCGTGACGGGAGCTGGCGGCGGGCTTGGGCGCTGTCACGCCCTGCTGCTCGCCGAGCACGGCGCAAGGGTCGTGGTAAACGACCTGGGGGGCAACGTCGACGGCAGCGGTCAGGGCGACATGGCGGACCGCGTCGTCGAGGAGATCCGCGACAACGGGGGCGAGGCGGTGGCCAACAAGGCGAGTGTCGCCACTAGGGACGGTGCCAAGAGCATTGTCGAGGATGCGGTCAACGCGTTCGGGACCGTGGACATCGTGGTCAACAACGCCGGCATCCTGCGCGACAAGTCGTTCAAGAAGATGACCCTCGACGAATGGGACATCGTCATCAACGTCCACCTGAACGGCACGGCCTACGTCACTTGGCACGCCTGGCCGATCATGTACGACAAGAACTACGGCCGGGTGATCTTCACCTCCTCCGTGTCCGGCATCTTCGGCAGCTTCGGCCAGTCGAACTACGGGGCCGCGAAGATGGGCATGGTGGGGCTCATGAACAACCTCGCCCGGGAAGGCGCGTCGCACAACGTCCGAACGAACTGCCTGTCTCCCGGTGCCGCCACGCGCATGACCGCGAGCGTGCCGGGCAGCACCATCGACCCCGACAACCCGAACCCGGCCAACCACCCGGGCCTCGTGAGCCCGGCGGTCCTCTATCTGGCCGGCGAGGATGCGCCGAACGGGCGGATCATCCAGGCCATGGGAGGCCGGTTCTCCTCGAACATGGTGTATACGAACGCCGGTGTCGATCTCGGCGTCGATGCATCGTTCGAGACCTTGGAACCGGAAATGGAGAAGGTGCTCGACATGTCGGAAGCGCAAGCGGGAAGCAGCTTCCAGAGCGCCAACGCCTGAACGATCGAGTCGTCAGGCGAGCGCGTACAGTTCCTCTAGCGAATGCCACGCGTCGTCGTCCGCCCTTGAGGCGGGCTTGTTGCGTACGAAGTAGCGCTTGTTCAGGGTCGCGCCGCGGCTGTTTCGGTAGAGTCCGGCCTTTCGGGCGAGTTCGTCCTCGAGGGCTTTCGGCGAGCGCACGGCACCCCATTTGCACTCGCCCAGGTCCGTCCAGTTGTCACCGCGCAGACCGACGACATCGATCTGGGTCTCCTTGCTCCAGAACTCGCCAACCTCGAACGCCGCTCCCAGGGCTTCTCCGGCGTAGATCCGTGGTAGCGCCTGCCGGCACAGCCGCTCGAAACCTTCGCCGAACCAGGAGTCCAGCGACGGCTTGATCGCCTCGGCGAAGGTGCGCGCCACGCCGGCGCTCTTGAGGGCGCTGGTGTTGGGGAACACGAACCGGAAGTGAAACCGGAGCAGCGGATCGTCGATGGTGAACCGCACCTGCTTGGGATTGGGACGACCGCCGTCGAGCGGGTATCGGCGTCGGACATAGCCCATGGCCGTGAGCTGCTCGAAGTAGTAGTGCAGGTTCCGTTCGGGCAATCCGGTGGCGTCGGCAACGGCGCGCGCGGTGCGTTCGCCGGACGCGATGGCGAAGAGAACAGCGTGGTACGGCGCCACCTCCCGGAGTTCCTCCCGGAGTAGGAACGCCGGCTCGTGGAACAGGGGAGCGAACTCGTCGAGCAGGTTTTCGCGGATGTTCGCGTCGATGGATCGCCTATCGTCGAGGCACAGCAGGTATTGAGGTAGGCCGCCGACCAGAAAGTACGCTCTTGCTTGATCGATGCGCGACCAGCGCGGGTGGAATTGGGCAGCCTCCTGGTAGTCGAACGGCTGCAGGTGGATCTGGGCCGTGCGGCGCCCGAACAGGGGGCTCGACCGCCCGAGCACCTCGCGTTCCATGAATCCGAGGTAGGATCCGCACAGCAGCAGGACGACCGATCCCGAAGATTTCCAGTTCCGGTCCCAGCATTCCTGCAAGGCAGATACCACTCCCGCGTCTGACGCGGCAATCCATTGGAACTCGTCCAGCGCGAGGACCAGCTTGGAGTTCGGATTCGCCGCGCGCCACTGCTCGGCGACGGTCTTGAACGCCGTCGACCAGTCCGCGATGCGAAGGTCGGCGAGCAACGGCATCTCGAGCGCAACGGAAGCTTGCGTGAGGAACTCGCGTACCTGCAAACCTTGGGGCGATTGCTTGCCGAGATAGTAGACGCCCGGATGATCCTTCATGAACTTGAGGATCAGCTCGCTCTTGCCGACACGGCGACGACCGTAGATGGGAATGAATGCGGAACCGGGCGATTCGGCTGCTTCGGCGAGCAGCCGAAGTTCCTTCGAGCGTCCGACGAATCTGCCCATGCCGGGCGAGTCTGCCAGCCACCTTCCGTTTCGTCAAGTTATGTTACGACAAGTTGTGTTACGTCAAATCGTGTTACGACTAACTGCGGCTAGACGAACGGCTCGGCCTTGCGTATTCGAACCGGCCAACCGAGCTTCGACAACGCGGCTCAGGACGACGCTACCGGTGCAGATCGAGGGCGATGATCTCGATGTCCGCCGCCGCACCGTAGAGCCGCGTTGCGGTATGCGGCACTTCGGGCGGCGGCACCAGCGCGGGCCACATGTCGGAGACCCCGTCGATCATCTCCCGGATGCGGTCGAAGACGGACTCGTGACCGGGATGGTCCGCCGCCGCCTGCTGCGCCCACCGGCCGGCCACCTGGGTGAATCCGTAGGCGTCCTGGTATTCGTGGGCGTTGGCGGGTTTGCCGTCGACGATGCCGATGGCGTACTCCCTGCCCG
>JAPOYW010000188.1:3872-5885 GCA_026706425.1 Gammaproteobacteria bacterium | reverse complement strand
CCTGGCTCCGCCCGCTTCAGCTCGTCCGCGCCGGAACTTGCCCGACTGCCGCAACGCCCCCGGATACCCACTGCACCGAACGGGTTACCCAGCAGCGGAAGCGGCGCAGCAGCCAGCAGCGGCAGCGCAGGGCCCGGGGAGGAAGGACCCAAGGGGCCGGGGGCGGATCCGCCGCCGCGCGCGCCTCCGCCAGAGCCGACCCCAACTCCAGCAGGTCGACCGCTCGCCCAGATCGGGTCGCCCGCCGAAGTACGAACCACTACGTTGCAATCGCTCTGAATCGCCAGCGTCGCTCCTGGATTCCCGGCCGTGCGAGTCGACCACACCGCTCCCGCCGCGTCCGAAATGACGAGGTTGCCGTCTCTCTGCATTGCGGCGAAACCGGCCGCGGCCAGCGCACCCGAACCGGCATTCCAATACGGCACGCCGTTCGCATAGGCAACCAAATCTCCGTCAGTCCCAAGCTCGAGCCTGCACGCGGCGCGTCGTGCTCGGATGAACTGCCCAGGGTACAGCCGTTGGCCGCCGACAAGCCGGTCTTGCCCTGCGCTGGTCGTGGTCGGCATGTCGCTACCCACCGTGACGAAGAAGCCGTCGATCTCGACGGGCAACTCCTGAAACCCGGACAACCGCAACGAATAGACACCGACCTGGTTCGCCGCAAATGGATCCCATTCGAGCCGAAACCGACCGCTACGCGAAAGCCCGCCACAGTTCACCTTCCGCACCGACGACCAGTTGACCTGATCGCCCACCCAACGCCCGCAAATCCGCGTCGTCGGGCCGGCACTATCAAGCACTGACTCGTCTGTGATCTGCCCGTCCACACCAAGATCCGCGCCGACGAGAATACGCGTCGAGAGAGGAGAATCGAATCGCACACCCGGAACCTCCGCCGCATCGATCGGCAAGAAGGGCATGACATCGATCGGCATTGGCGGTTCGAGTCGTGGCCCTGCTTTGGGCTGCACGTCGGTGTGCATCCGCATATGGCCATCCGTCGCCTCAAAAAACGACGGGTTGTCTCCAAACCCGGGCAGGGCCGCAACTCGCGCTGCCATGAAGTTGTATACACTCATCATCTCCCTGGACAACAGGCGGTCCCGCGTCACCACAACTACGGCCATACGCCAGGACTCGCCCTCCACGGGCCCGCTACGGACTCCATGTCGCGCGATGAAATCGTTGATTGAAACCGGAGGAAGTGGAGTGAGAAACTCGGTAGGCGTGGTATCGCCCGGGAGCGTTCTGGTTTCGGTTTCAAACACCGTGATCTCAGGAACATCTTCCGGCCCGATATAGCCCATCTTGTAGAGCGTCACCGGGCTCTTGAGATACGGGACAGAGTCCCGGCGGTGGACAGGCTCCAAGCAGTAGTCGGGGCCGCAGCGAACGAGTCGAGTGCCATACTGGCGCCCGGTCGCGGGAATGCTGTTTTCCGGTCCGTGAATGCCATCAACGTTCTCGACACCGGCTACGCCCTTCCAATCCCAGTACTCCCACCATTGATGGGCCGTTTCATGGATAACGGTGTAGTTACCCACACTCTCAGGATAAAAGTGTACGGAACGAAGTCGTCCGAGACTGCCAAAGTCCACGGAATGGTCGAAGACGTCAATCCCCAGGCCGCGAATCTGGTTCTGTACTGTGGCATGGTACGTGAGGCTAAAGCTGGCTTCCATTGCGTGGGGTATTACGCCCAAGGTGTCGTAGTCATCACCAAAGTACACGTAGAAGCGCCGCGCTATCTCCTGAAGGTCTTCGTAGCCATCGTCCATGTAGGTTGGAACCACGATATTGACAACGTGACTGGAATACTGCGCCTCGGCGTTGATGCGTCTTACGGAGGACGGTGGTAGATTCAATGCCACCCTCAAGATGCTGACCTGCGCGTAATCGCGCCACGATGGCGTGAACTCGGGACTGAGTGCCAAATAGCCGAGTGGTATCGGACGGTGATAATGCACGTACTGCTTTTGTCGACAGCCGCCGTCCGGTGCGCCGCCGTCGCTA
>JAPOYW010000188.1:0-3862 GCA_026706425.1 Gammaproteobacteria bacterium | reverse complement strand
GTCCGGTGCCGCGTCGACGCTGCCGTGGACCACTCTGGGCTCATCGAATGTGGCTTGATAGACACTGGTCAGGTGTCCACCAAGGGGGCGCGTGGTTACTCGCGTCCATTTTTCCGGTGTGTCGTAGCCGAGCGTGTGTTCCACCGGGTAGAAGTAGACCTCGGGAACATCCCCAAGGAGCACGAGCTCGAAGGA
Organism: Gammaproteobacteria bacterium; assembly: GCA_026706425.1. GTDB lineage: Bacteria > Pseudomonadota > Gammaproteobacteria > Pseudomonadales > Azotimanducaceae > VXYL01. The sequence goes on along the minus strand of JAPOYW010000188.1, from coordinate 3,667 downwards.
TACGGGGCCGCGATGGGCACTTGTGATCACGGGCGGATCGGATGTCTTCCAGAGAACCCGGAGCGGCTCCTGTGCGTCGGCGCTTATGTGCGCTGTGAGAACGGCGCCAAGCACAAGGAGCCAAGGGACGCGGCCACATCTCCGCGCGGCGATGTTTGCGGGGGGAGTAGGGCCAGCTGGCGATCTGGAGGCCATGCTTCTACGCTCCTCGGGCTTGCGGCCGGCTTGGTTGCGGTCCGGGCCCCGCGAAAGGCCGCCGTCCGGCTGCGGGAAGAGCCGTTGGAGCCAAGGAATTCGACCCGCCAACACGGGGTGCGGCGGCGCTACGCCTCGCTGTTGCATGCCCACCGCAACCCTGTCCCGCGTCGACCCACTCGGGCGGACCATACCAAAGGGCGCACCATCCAGCCGGTGCGGGTCCAAGGCTGCCGGCATCATATCCCAGACGGCGGTTCGGCATCGTCGCGACCAGTTTACGGACGACGGAAGCGAAGGACGGAATGGCTGGCTTCCGTCATCGCGATGGTGGGAGGCAGTATAGTCCATGCCGAACATCGAGGCTGGTAGGTTGGCGTCGCCCCCGCGACCCCCGGGACGGGCAACGACGCGTCGCCTGCGTCGATTCGGCCGGCCGTCGATAAGCCCGTCGCGGGGCCGGCTCGCTGTATTGGACGCGTCGGCGAGCCCTGCCACGGGCCGGCTGTCGTCACGGCGCGGCGGAAGCGCTACCAGGATGGCGTCCGGCGGTCAAACGCTGTCGCGTTCCTCCGCTGTGGCACGGCCCGTTGGACTCCCCGACGATCACGTTCAGGTGGCCGTGACTCGGCGAGGTGCGGGTCAAAGGGGCGCCGTCACGGAACATCGCGCAGGCGACGTTCTGCAGGCGATCGGCAACCGAGCGCGGGGCGCGGCCGTGACTGTGACCGCGGGCTCGCGACGCCCGGTACTTGCCGTGGCTGACCGGAGCGAGCTGGACGGGGACTCGAGTCCAGTGGAAGTCGGCGTCGGGAAGTCGGCCGTACGCTGTCAGACGGCGCTCGACCACCAGGCTCTTGCCCGACCGCTTCGTGACCGGAACACCCCGCACAGGCAGCGACGCGCGTGATAGTAGCGCCGTCGCACCGCATCGCTGCCCTCGGCGAGCAGCGTGGCCAGCACCCGCGTGCCTGATGCCGGGCGGCGACAGCAGGGCCGCCGCGTCGGGCGTCTCGGCCGGCGACGCTTGGTCGTCCGCCGCGGATGTGCTCGGGCCGACCACCGGAGCAGCGCCTGCCAGCTTGCGCACCAATCGGTCGAGCTGCTGGGCGGCGTGAGGGAGCTGCCGATTGAGCAGGGCGAGGCGCTCAACGAGCAGGCGCACGCGCGTAGTGGCGGCCTCGACCGTGCCGGGCGCCAGCTTGACCGACGACACCCGCAGCCGCTCACGCAGCGTCGCGGCGTCGATCCGACGGATACGGTGCTGCTTCAACACCCTCGTCAGGGGGCACCCCTGGAACCCCGCTGGCCCGCGCGCGGCGTCGGCAGGTTCCACCACAAGTCGAGCGCCCACGACGCCGCGACGTCATCGCCCACCGCGTCGAGGAACCTCCGTGGCGGAAAGGCCGCTCCGCAAACCATCGGCGCTATCTGATTCTCGTTCTTGGACGGCGAATCGACCGAGGCGCGAAGGTCGTCTCTCAGGCAACGGGGAACACCGTTCGGTGGAGTGCAGGGCGGTTGGCGTCTGGCAGTATCAGGGGCCGGCGTCGTCGGGCAATGGCCGGCTCGGAGCGCGCGCGGAGCCGGTGTCAAGGTCGAGGGCCGCCAGCGGCGGGGCGAGCGGCAGCGAGCACCTTTGACGGCGGGAGCACGCGCGAATGATGTGCCGGCCCGACGATTTTCGTCCGTGAGTACGGCGGCCGTGCTCGATCGTCATTGCCCGGCGGTGACCGTGCTTTGCTCCGGCATGTTGGACTCGTGGATCTGGCTTCGCGCTCGGCGTCGCGTTCTGAGCGGCGTCGCCGCTGCGGTCGCCACCGTGGCCCTGGTCAGTTGCGACGGCGACAACGGTGCGCCGACCGCCCCGACGCCGGTTCTGCCAGACTCTTCAACTGGAGGGTTGGCTCCAACCGATCAGGCGGCGTTCGACGCCCGGGTTGTTGGAAGGCAGATTAGCCAAGGAAGTTTCCGCTTGGTGTTCGTCGCGCCTGGTCGGATCCGGGAATTCGAGGACGGGACGCCCTACGATGGGGACTACGATTACAGCCGAATCGGGCCGAACGACGGCACGCTCGTCTACACGTATGACGTGACCGCGAACGACCCCAATCGCGAGAGGTCGGAGGTCCGGTTCACCTTCCGCACCGAAACATCCGGGACGTTCGAGTACTCGTACTTCGAGCACGGGGCGAGACGGGAGACATCGAGGGGATCGTTCCAGCTTGTGAACGCACCCTCCGTGCAGGCGAACCGGGCGCCCCGGGTCGCCGCCGGGATCGACGACGCCGCGCTAGACGCGGGAGATCGAGCGACAGTCGATCTGGAAGCGCCGCCGCGGAACTTCACGGACCCGGATGGCGACCAGCTGAGGTACTCGGCGACTTCCAGCAACACGCGCGTTGCCAGGGTCAGTCTTTCCGGGACCGTGCTGGAAGTCCTCGCATCCGGTGCCGGCCAAGCCAGTATCCATGTCACGGCCACGGATCCGGGAGGTCTTTCCGCCACATTGACGTTTCGCGTCACCGTTACCGCTGGAACAAACGGCGACGGTGTCGTTACGACGCATGCCGGAGCCTGTCGGGTCGGCTTGACGCTCGGACCCGGCGGCTCGTGCGACGTCGGATCCGACCGGTTCGAGGTTCTGTCGGATGGCCGAGGCCGCTACGGATGCTGCATCACCGCCGACACCGGCATCAACGTCAACGGCTTCCGGGCGAACAGGATCTCGGGAACCGACGATTGGCGGGTTGACGCGCTGCCTTAGACCACCGCCATGTGTACCGCACGGATCGTGGCGGGTGCCATCGTCGCTGTCATCTTTCCCGTGCTTGCGGAGGCATCGCAAGACGACACCATCGGCTCATCGCTCGACCGCGGAACGCCAGAACCGGTCGTGTTGAACATCGATTCCAACATTCAGGAGAACGTACCGGCTGCGAGGGCCGAAGGGATTGCTCACACAGAACGGCCACGGCACTCGCGGCGGGTCCTTACGGGAGCCTGGCAGCCCTCTGGATTGTCCTCGTTCAACTGGCTCGGTTGGGGGTTCTTGTCCAGCTTCGTCGGTACCGGAATGTCAGCGGTCTGCTGCCTGGGCGGCTACGACGGAGTCGTCTGCGATGTCGGAAACGGACTCGCGTTGTCTGGAGTCGGGATTGTACTGCTGTCCGCCTCGCCCGGCGTCGCAGCTGGTTCACCGCCTCGACGCCGCGGCGGAGTTGGACTGCGCGTAGCTTGGTGAAGCGGCGTGTTCTCGGCGCTCTTGCATTCGATGAGCTTCGCGGTCGGTTGCCGGAACGCTCCGACGAGTCCATGGTCCATTGTCCATGGCCGCAGCCGGTGTTCGAGGTGCTGCGCCGTCCCGTTCATATTGTCGCGTACAGCAGGGGAAGCGTGGGCGGCATGGGAATGCTAAGGGCCGGCGCAAGAATAGATTCCGATTTCCGCTACGCGGGTTCGAGGGTGTAGT
>JAPOYW010000447.1 GCA_026706425.1 Gammaproteobacteria bacterium | reverse complement strand
TTCGCTATTGCCTCACGCACACTATCGCGGCATAAAGTCGAGATTCGAGGCAATATTCCCCGACGGTCGTACGGAAGTATTATTGTCCGTGCCCAACTACGACTTCAACTGGCAAACCAACTACGTCTTGCGCGAACCCAAGTACCTACCAGCTGGGACAACGGTGGTCATTACCTTTTGGTGGGACAATAGCTCGCGTAACCCAGCAAATCCAGACGCTAGTGTCGACGTAATCTGGGGTCTTCAATCGTGGGACGAAATGCTTGTTGGCTGGATCACGTATAGCGAAGTCGAATGAACGACAACAGCTCCATCCGGCTCGCCATCAGAGACCTAGGTTATTCGTGCAAGCGTCTGGAGAGGATGGCGCGTAATGCCGTGCGGCGTCCAACCCACTGCCGACCGTAAGACTGGGCTTCAGAGGCCGTCCTGTTTCATATTCCAACGCCAACGCTGCCCAGGCCAGCAGTTCGCCCGCCGGTCCCCCGCTTGCTGGTGGGGTAGTGCCACAAATAGAGGCTTCGGTCCTCGCCCGGTTGATCGTCCAAGTACGGCGGTTATTTGCGCGACGCCTCGCCGCCGAGCGGTTCCGCGAGAATCACGTCGGCGCCCATGTCGGCCAGCAGCTTGCCCGCCCAAGCGATTGGTTCCCTCGCCAAGTCGATGACACGCACGCTGTGGAGCGCCCCGACAGCGCCTTCGCTGGTAGCTGATTCGCGGGACTGCGTCACAGCACCCCCTCCTCCTCCAAGCGGGCCACTTCCGGGCAGGCCATATCCACCCACTGGCCCTCGCCGGTACGCTGACGATGGATGAGTGCCAGGAGGATCGCCATCGTCATGAAGTAGGCACCGGTGTGGTCCATGTACGAATACCCCCAACCGGCGGGTTCCCGATCGGGCAGGCCGGACGTGAACGTCAATCCCGAGACCGCCTGGACGATGGGACCCCAGGTCTTGAAGTCGCTGTAGGGACCGGTGTGGCCGAAGCCGCAATTCGAGACGTAGATGATGTCCGGCTTGATCTCTTTCAGGCGCTCGTAGCCGAAGCCCCAGCGCGCCATGACGCCCTTGGCGAAGTTCTCGCTCACCACGTCAGAGACCTCGATCAGTTGCTCGAGAATCCGCTTCGCCTTGGCGGTGCGTAGATTGAGGGTGATGCCGTACTTGCCGGCATTGTGGTTGTTGAACGCGCCGCCCAAGTTGATGCCGCGCCGCTCGTCCACGAACGGGGGCGCGCCGCGCAGGATATCCCATCGACCCTGGCGGACGGGATCTTCGATGCGGATCACCTCGGCGCCGAAGGAAGCCAGCCACTTGGTGGCCCCCGCCCCGGCAAGCTGGCCGGTGAAGTCGCAGATGCGGAACGCGGAGAGCGCTTCGGCCATGTTTGGGCCCGTCGAAAAGCGCACGAGTGTAGTCCGAACGGTCGCTTCGGACACGCCCTCGCCCATCGGTCCCTGGGCGGTTTGCTAAGATGGTTCGCTTTCCGTTGGAGTCTCCGAATGACGCAAGCCAGTTCCTCCGCCTCCCGAGCCATCTCCCCCGCAGACGGGCCCGTCGCGGTAACCGGTTCGAGCGGCTACATCGGCTCGTGGATCGTGTACGACCTGGTGGAGCAGGGCTACGACGTGCGTTCATGCGTTCGGGACGCCTCGCGCCCCGACAAGGTGGATCACCTTCTAGCGCTCAACGACGCGGGTCTGCGCGGTCGGACCACCCTGCACGAGGGCGACCTCTTCGAACCGGGCAGCTACGACGACGCATTCAAAGGCTGTAGCGCCGTCATCCATGCCGGTGCCGCCGTGGGCTACAACCGGGAAACGCCGCAGCAGGTCTACGACGGTTGCTTCACCGAGGTCGAGCACGTGCTGGACTCGGCCCGCAGATCGGGCACGCTGAGACGCTTCGTGTTCACGAGTTCCTTTGCCGCGGTGGGCCACCCGCGCCCCGAGGGCTACGTGTTCACCGAAAAGGACTGGTGCGGCGACAACGTCGACGGCTACCGGGGCGCGTGGACCGAGGAGAACATCCCGAAGAACCGGGATATCGCGTACGCGATGGCCAAGGCCCGGGCCGAGAAGATGCTCTACGCCGCCGCGGCAGAGGACGGCACCTTCGACGCCATGGCGATCCTGCCGCTGCACGTCATCGGCCCGCTCATGTGCGTCAACCACGACCAGGGCTGGAGTTGGCAGAACTGCATCCGGTACATGCTGATGGGCAAGCCCTACAAGAAGTCCCGGGGCGGCCGCATGCTCTGGAACAACGTCGACGTGCGCGACACCGCCCGGGCGCACCGGCTGTGCGCCGAGAGCACCGTCGCTCGGAACGGCTCGCGCTACATCCTCTCCGCCGGCGACCGCTCCGGCGAACTGTTCACCTGGGAGATGCAGGCGCGGCTCAAGGAACTCTTCCCGTCGATCCCGGAAGTGGGAGGCGAGGAGATGGAGGACGGCAAGCCGTCGCAGAAGACCTACGACTCACCGCGCTCGTACTGTCTGCTGGCGCAACAGGAACTCGGTCTCACGACCTACTCCATCGACGAAACCCTGAAGGCGACCGGCGACTCCTACTTCCGCCTCGGACTGCTGCCGGCATCGTGAGTAGCCCGTGAGCGCGGACCGACCCGGCCCGACGACCAGTCGCCGGGTCGGCCGCACTGCACGGCCCAACAAACCGCCGTTCGATCCTCCGGACCGCGATGCCGAAGCCCGCGAGGTCGCGGAGCACCTGCGCCGCAACACGCTGATCCAGCTTGCCCACGGCCTGTTCGGGCAGACGGGCTTCCGGCTGGTCTCGGCGCCGACCTTCCTCCCCGCCTACCTGTTCCTGCTGTCGGGCTCCGACTTCGTCGTCGGCCTCGCGCGATCACTGCAGGCGGCAGGCACAGTCGCCTCGCCCATGCTCGGCGCCTCGCTGATCGGCCACCGCAAGCGGTTCCTCGGCGTCACCCTCGCGTCGAGCGCCCTGATGCGCCTGCAGATCCTGGGTATCGCGCTGGCCGGATTCGTGCTGGGTGGCGCGACCACACAATCTCCCGATTCACGCGCCAACGCGGCCGTTGTCGCAATCATCGTGTTTCTCACCTTCATGGGGTTCTTCCAGGGGGTTGCCCAAGTCACGATGAACGCGTTGCGGGCGAAGGTGATACCCATCAACCGGCGCGGCATCATCAGCGGCGCCCGCCATTTCCTGGCCGGCTTGACCTCGGCAGGCGTTTCCTTTGTGGCCGGGGCCTACATCATCGAGGAGAACCTGTTCGGCGACGGCTACGCCTCGGTGTTCCTGCTCGCCTTCGGAATCACCTGCATCGGCCTCGTCGCGCTGGCGCTGACGCACGAACCCACCGCAGTGAGCCTCCGGCCGCGGGCATCGATGACGGAGACCTTCAAGGCGGTCGGTCCGATCCTCCGGGGCCAGCCAGCGTTCCGCCGGTTCTTCGTCGCCCGCGCGCTGGCCTCCTGCGGCAGCATGGCGCTGCCTTTCTACATCCTCTACGCCGGCACCCTGATGGAACTGACCGGCGCGCTACTCGGCTTGCTGACCACGGTCTGGTTGCTGTCGTCAAGCACGGCAAACCTAGTCTGGGGCGCGCTCGCGGACCGCTACGGCTACAAGGTGGTCATTGTCGCGACGCTGGCCTGCTGGGTCGCGTCCCACGTGCAACTGCTGTTCGTCGAGGATCTGACCGGCGTGATCGTGTTCTACGTGCTCATGGGCTCGGCCTACGGCGGTTTCAGCCAGTCCGGACAGAACATGGTGCTGGAATTCGGTCGTCCGGCCGACATACCCATCCGGCTGGCAGCTTCCGGCTCCGCCGTCAATCTCGTCGGGGCCGTCGGACCTTTCGTCGGGGGTCTCATGGTCGCTTCGACCGGCTACGTGGCTCTGTTCGTGACGACGGCGGCGCTGCAGGCGGTCGCGTTGGTCATCATCCTGGTCGCAGTGCCGGAACCCCGTTACGGCGCCCGATAGTCGATGCCGCGTTTTCTCGTATCATTTCCGCTGCGCCTGCAGCAATCGGAGACTAGCAATGGCTGAAGACCAACGGCCCGCATTCGCGATCGGCCACATGCGACTGGGCGTCGAAGACGTCCCGTCCGCCTACAGTTTCTTCGTCCGGCACGGCATGCGGGGAATCCTCGAACGGGACAATTTCGCCATCCTGGAACTCCGGGGCGGCACGCATCTCATCCTCAATGAGGCCGAGGCGGCGATTCCGGAAGGCGAACGCTCACCCTTCGACCTGATGGTGGACGACATCGACGAAGCGCACCGACGCTTCGTCGAGGACGGTGCCGAGACAACCACCATCGAACGCGGCAACATCCACGACTCTTTCTCCGTCAAGGGTCCGTCCGGGTATTCGATACCGATCAACTCCTCCCACGTCGCCGGCATCGTCTGAATGGCGGAACATGTATTCGACGGCCTGAAGGTCGTCGATGCCGCCAGCGTGATCGCCGCCCCCGCCGCCGCCATGATCCTGGCGGACTTCGGGGCGGACGTCATCAAGATCGAGCGCCCGGGTCGAGGCGACATGCTGCGTTCGCTGTCGCCCGTCCAGCCGCCGCACGAGCGGGGCAATGGCTGGTTCTGGCAGATGGACGCCCGCAACAAGCGCAGCCTGACCCTTGACCTAAAGACCGAGCGCGGCATGGAAGTCATGCGACGGCTGGTCGCGGCGTGCGATGTGTTCATCACCAACCAGCCCTACGACTCCCGGGAGGCGATGAAGCTCACCTACGAGGATCTGAAACCCCTAAACCCCCGGATGATCTACGCCTCGCTCACCGCCTACGGCGAACATGGCGCCGAGCGCAACCGCAAGAGCTTCGACCAGTTGGCCTACTGGGCGCGCAGCGGGTTGATGGACCTGATGCGCGAACGGGGCACGAGGCCCACCCAGGGACTGCCCGGCATGGGCGACCATCCCACCGGCGTTGCCCTCTATGCCGGCATCGTGACCGCCCTGCTGCGGCGCGAGCAGACCGGGGAAGGCGGCATGGTGCATACGTCCCTGCTCGCCAACGGCCTTTGGTCGGTGTCCGGCATCGCCGGCGCCGTGGTGGCGGGCGGCGACATGGAGAACTACCGCACAAGCCACGTGCAATCGGCCATGATGCGGGTCTACGAGGCCAGCGACGGACGCTGGCTGCAACTCAACATGGTGCGCAACGACGAACTCTTGGCGCGCATGTTCACCGCCATGGACGCCGCGCACATCCTCACCGACGAACGCTTCGCGACGCCCCGGGACATGTGGCAGAACCGGGGCGCCCTGGGCGACGCCATCGCCGAAGTCATCGCCACGCGCACCTCGGACGAGTGGCTGGAAGCGTTCGGTTCCCTGGACGTACCGGTCAACCGGGTCGCCGTAGTCGAGGAAACCGCGACCGACGCGCAAGTCCTTGCCAACGCCATGTCCGTCCGGCCCGAGGACGACGAAACGGTGCTGCCCTGGGTCCTAACCCATCCCGTGAAGGGCACGAGCGTGCCGCCGGTAGCGGCGAAGCGCGCGCCGCGCCTCGGGGAACACTCGAGGGAGATTCTCGCGGAACTCGGCTACGACGCGGAGGCGATTCGCGCAATGGCGGATGCCGGGGTTATCTGACCGGCGCGGCATCAACACTTGTCGGTCGATCCAGGCTCCATGCCGGCTTCGCGTTCTTCGAGCAAGGCAGCAAGCTTGGCTACGCGTTCGGTCGGACTCAGGCGGAGGTTCTCCCGCAACAGGAAGCGATCGACTTCTCGCTTGTACACCTCGACGACCGGGTCACGCGCCGCCTGCAACCCTGTTTGCGTTTTCCCAATACGATCCTGCATGACGCCCCAATCATCCGACACCAACGCCAGTGTAGGCGAATTCACGTACCCCGTTCCATGAAGCACGTCCCTAGCGGTACTTGCTTCATG
>JAPOYW010000316.1 GCA_026706425.1 Gammaproteobacteria bacterium | reverse complement strand
GAAACAGGCGAACCGCAACGAGATCGGCCTCCTGGTGCGGGTCTACACCGAGGTCGGCGACCACTTCTCCGCCACCGAGGTGATCGAGGAGTACGCCCGCTACAGCGACATCGACGAGGCCGACCGCCTCCGCCAACTCGGCAAGGTTCACATGATGCTCGCCGACTATTCGGCCTACGACGACGTGCTGCGGGAACTCGTGGCGGTGGACCCCGAAAACGAAATCGAACACGTCCAGAACATCGTCCTCAACATGCTCGCCTTCGACCTGGCCGAGGATTCGGACGAACGCTTCGGCGAGGTCCAGCATTGGCTCGGGGAACTGCGCGAACTCGACGAGGAAGGCGTCAGCGGCGAGTTCGAAGCGGGCATCTACTCATTGGGCGGCTTCAGCGACGAAGCCATCGCAAGCTACCGGCGCGCCCTGGTGCTGCATCCGGAGAACAGCGACAACCTGCTGTTGATGGCGGACCTCATGAAGACCGCGGGGCGGCGGGACGAAGCGGTGGCGATTCTCCAATACGTGGCCGAACACGCGGCCGACGACGCCGAGTTCGTGGTCGCCATCGACGGCATCATCAACATGATCGGCGCCCGCACGTTCACCGAGGACCTCACCCCCGCCATGCGCCGGACCTTCCGCTGGACGCAACGGATCATCCTGGAACGGATCGCATCCCACAACGACAAGTTCTACCTCTACCAACTGCTCGGCGACATCGCCCAGGAGGTCGGCGATACCGAGGCGGAGTTCCGTGCCGTGGAGAACTCCCTTTCCGAAGCTGGCGTACGGCGCCCTTCCGTGCTGCGCGAACTGGTCACGCTGGCGACGGCGGACACCGGCTTCGCGGGGTTTTCGACGGGGTCGGGCGATCCGGAGAGACAACTCACCCACGGTCGCCGACTGATCGGTCTTCGCCAGGAGCTGCCCCCCGAGGTCTTCATCAACCTCGGCAAGGTGCTCCTCGAAGAAGGGGCCGTGCAGGCCGCCGTCCAGGCGTTCGACCTGATCAACGACATCACCGGCCTGGTCAACGTGGACCAGACCAAGGCGGACCTGTTCGACGAGTCGGGGTACCCGGAGGAGTCCCTGAACTGGTACACCCGCGCGCTGAACGTCAGCCGGAACGACTTGGAGCTACTCGCCAAGACGGCGATGCTGCGCGAGGCCCGGGGCCAGGTCGACGTGGCCAACGCGCTGTATTTCCGCGCCATCGGCAACGTGCTGCGGACCCTCGACGCGAAGCGCCGGCAGGAACGTCCCGGCGCGAACGCCTCGCCCATGGCCCTGCTCGGCTACGGCCCCGATACCAGCGTGACGCGGGACTACCGCACCTACTTCGAGTTCCTTGCCCAAGGCTTCCTGACGACTTGGCCCGACGATCCCGCGACGGCCGCAGAGCGTATCGATGCCATCCGGACGATGTTCGACACGGAGCTTTCGTTCGTACTCGATGACCCGTCGTGGCAGCCGGACGAGGCCGACCCGTCGGCCAAGACCCTGGGTATCGGCGAATTCACCCGGCTCAACCGCGTCGCACGCCTTGCCCGTCGCGTCGCCGCGCGCGCCAGCAACTCAAGCCTAAGCGGGCACTTGGATACCTCCCTTGGCGAGCATTTCCCCGACCCGACCGCCACCGAAGTCGCGGATCTGCCGCTGTTGCGCCGCCACATGGAGATCGCGAAGCGCAACGACGACTACGAGGCCGCCGTCCGGCTCGCACGGCTTGCCGGCGACGACGAGGATCTCCTGGCGCTGTTCCGCGACCGCATCGACAAGGGCAACTACCGGGAGGGTCTCGCCTACGCTCGATCCCTGCTCGACTCGAGCACGTTCAAACGGCTTGTTGCAGCCATCGCGACCACCCTCAAGGACAACACGCAGTCGTTCCTGGAACTCATCCAAGCCGATCCCGACCTGGTACTCGAGATCGAGTCGGACCTGGGCCGCGACATCGTCACCGTCGCCGAACTGTTCGCCATCCTCGCGGACCCCGCGAACCAGGCGGATCCGTCCATCTACTACGGCTCCTCGGACGGCGTGTGGGAATACCTGAAGGCAAAGGCGACCTTAGACGATCAACTACGCCACCTCGCTTCGACGGCGGCCCGCCTGCGACGCGGCGACTTCCGATCCTTTGCGTTCATCATCATCTTCCACGACCTGCTGACCGTCGAGTTGTCCGCGCCCCAACGCGAAGCGCTCCTCGCAGCGGGCAGCGAATACCTTGCCAAGCTGGATCTCAAGGACGAGTTCGCCCAATCCACGGTGTTCGAGCTTCTGCTCGTGCCCCAAGCGTATCCCGCCAACCGGGACGTCCTCTACGAACTCGCCGACGAAGCCCAGCGTCTCGCGCAGATGGCGGTCGATGTCGGCGCGACACTCCCGCGCATCCTCGAAGGCACCGACGAGGAAGCCCTCCTGGTATTGGTCGAACTGGAACGCGCTGGCGTACGGTATTTCGGGGGCCTGTCGGGGAGAGATGACAGGTACGCACCGATCCGAGCACGGATCCTCGAGTCCGCACGGCGCGGCGAAACGGAGTACGACGCCGAGACCGTGCGTATCGTCTACGAGCTCGATTTCTCGAACCGCTACTACGGCATCCAGCCGCCCCGCGAGAAGATGGAGCGCCTCGCGGATCTGCTGCCCGTTCTGGTCGAACGCTATCCGGACGACCAGCGCTATCTACGGGAACTCGTGGCGGCACGCTTGGATCTCGCGCGATGGGACCAGGCGGAAGCGGCGCTCGCTGCCTGCTACGAGCACGACCCGACGGACGAAATCCTACGTGCGGCGCTGTATTACCTGCTGACCTATCGAGGTCGCTACGAGGCAGCGCTCGCGCTGGTGACGGACGGCGGCACGGACTTGAGAGAGCAGTCCACGGTCGACGATCTACTCGAGAAAGTGCGGGCCGCGCGGAGCTTCGAGCCCTCGTCGAGTGCCAGCCTTTTCCGCACCATCTACCGGGGCCCGCTGGAACCCTCCTACAGCCGTTTCTCGCCCCAGGTCGAGCGCGCGATCGACACGCTTCGGGACCTGGCAACCACCGAAGATGCCCAACCGGACCACGGGACAACGCAAGCGCTGCGCACCGTCTGGCGCGGCGCGGCGGCACCGGACCCGGAACGACCCTACTACCGCCCGGACGGTTACATGGTCGCATCGATCCTGTCGCTGCCGTTGACGCCGGACTCTTCCGACCCGTACTACTACCCCGGAACCGACGCGGACTACCAGCTCGATGCGTTGCTCGGCGATGCCGAGAAGATGGATCCGACGACCCTGTTCGAGGCGATCGGGAGCACGCCCGAAAGCGCCGCCGAGTTCGACGTCTACCTGCGCGCTCTTCCGGACAGCCAGCGGCGCGACCAGCACCGTTTCTACCGTCTCCTGGTCCAGGCGATCACGGCTTCGGGCGCACTGGATCAACGTCTCGAAGCCCTGACCGACCAACTCCCGGAACTCGGCGACCACGACTTCACCGTGTGGATGCTGCTGCGCCACGAGCAAACCACGGAAATGCTCAAGTCCGAACGTGCTGACTTCGTCGAACGCCTCGGCAAGGTCGAGGATCCAACGACGCTTCAGATTCTTGCGATTGCCAGGCTCCACGCCAGAGCGCAGGCGTACGAAGAGGCGTCACAGCACTATCGATTGCTGACCGCCAAGCTGGCGAGACACGGTGAATTCATCGATCAGCGCCGGGTGGTCGTCTCGGGCTATCCCGACGATCCGTTGCTGGACCTGTCGGAGCTTGCCCGGGAAGTTGCCACGACCTTGCCAGGCGATATCGCCAGGGACACCGCCGAGAGCATCGTCGCTACCGCACGCCGCGCCGACCGGCACGATGCCTACGAGGCGTACTTCGACGCCTTCCTGCTCCGGTCCCTTTCCTACCTTTACGACCCCAAGGAGACACTCAGCCAAGCAGCGAGATTCTCTCGAACCGCCGCAAGCGTCGAGGTGCCACTCGGCGAGTGGGACGCCCCCAAGGCCGTCGAACTCGTGCGACTCCATGCCATGGCCGGGGACGAAGCGCGGGCAATCGGACTGCTTCGAGCCCTTCTCGGCACGACGACGCATGGCGCCGACTCGGTCGAGGCACTGACAGGGCCCCTACAGCAGGAGCGTTACGAACTCATCCGGGCTTTGGGCACACTCGCCGAGCTCTATGGGCTTCGGCAATTCGATCTCTACAACGGCACCCCCGCACCGCTGCACGAACTGATTCTGCGCCGCGAACGGCCGTTTCCAGCCGACTCCGATCGCCGCTTCCAAGGCGACGTGGCCTGGATGACCACTGCCGCAGACGCCATGGTTTCCTGGCTCGACGACGGCGATCTCGATCGGGCGGGCGTGCTGGAAGCCGCATTCGTCGTGGCTTGGCAATTGCACTCCCGGGGCGAAGGCGACCACGCCAAGGCCGTGGTGGCAGCCCTCGCCGACAAGATCACCGCCGATCCGAGGCGACTCGGGTTGGACCACTTGGTGTTGATGGCTTTGCGAGTCGGCAACGCGCTGCCGCCGGACCTTGCCGCCGACGCCCTTGCCCAGGGCAACCTCAGGGTGGAGCAGGAAGTCGAGTTGATCGAGGGACTGCAGCGTGCCAACGATGCGGCCACGGCGCTACGGGTCGGCCGGGGCGCAGACCGGGGTGACAAACTCGCCGTGATGCGCGTGCTGGCCCCGTTGGCGGATGCCGTCGGCGATGCCGACTACGTCACGAGTCTTGAGAACCGTATCGATGCCGCGGAGCAAGCCCGTCGTGGCTTGGGGCTTGACGAGTCGGCCTGATCGAGCCAACGCCCGCTCACAGCGGATGGCCAACCCGATTTCGCCCCCCAATGAGGTGGATCCGGACTCACATCCGACACACCTAACAACGCCGCCTCCCCGTCCTCAATGACGCTTCCGACGAAGTCCGCCTGGAAACGGATGCCAATAGGCTGATCGGGCTTAGGTCTTGACGTGCCCCAGCCACGTCACCGGTTGCACCTTCGCAGCACGCGATGCCGGAAGACTACCCGCGAGCGCACCCGTAGCGACCGAGCAAGCGAAGGCGATGCCGGCGAACCACGGGTCGCTGGCGAATGGAAGATCCAAGAGGGAGGACAAATAGGGACCAAAAACGAAAGCGGCCGCTACGCCGACTGCCCCGCCGAGGAGCACAACCAATACTGCCTCGCCGGCGAACTGCAGCAGGACTTCCAGACGCCGGGCACCAAACGCCATCCTCAAACCGATTTCCTGCTTCCGGGAGTCCACCGCCATGAGCATGGCCGACATGACGACCAGAGCGGTTCCCAGCAACGCGACGACTCCAATACCGGCGAGCACAGTCGTGCTCAAACCGCTCACCTGGGCATACGCGTCGGCCAACGTACCGTTGACCTCCGCAACTAGACCGCGCCGACCGTGTGTGTGCACGATCAGATCATGTATCTCACCAGCCGTCTCCTCCACCAAGGCCGGATCCAGCACCTCGACGATGATACCGTCGAGGGTTTCAGTGCCGAATACCGTCTGAGCAGCGGTCCTGAACGGCAGATACACGACAGCTCCGAGCTGTTGCTCGATGTCGGCGATTGCCTCGTCCGACGCCATGGCACCCCCCAAAAAGATGCTCGTGGGGGCCGGATTGGGTCCGAGCACGCCCTTGACCTTGAATGGGTGACCTCCTACGTGGACATAGTCATCAAGGGGCTCTTCAACGGCTGAGAACAGCGTTTCGCGCACGCTCGGCCCGATGACGGCCACCTGCCGCAATTCGTCGCTGTCACGTGCTGTTAGGGCGGCACCCCGCGCCACAGGCCACGCCAAGTCGACGACGGTTCTGAGCACGGTTTCGGATTGCGCGATTACGGTAACACGGTCGAGAACCGCGTCGCCACGACTTACCGCAGAGTAGCGGGACAATACAG
>JAPOYW010000221.1 GCA_026706425.1 Gammaproteobacteria bacterium | reverse complement strand
GGATCGACGGTGGGGCGCAGTTGTTCCCGGCGTGAGTCGCCCACCCCGGCGACCGCAAAGGATCGCCGCTACAACTTGATCGATGAATCATTATTGAAAATTGTCCACGCTGTGGACAATATACAATGTCATGGTCCCAAGAATCCTACGCGGCGCTGTTCTGGACGCTCTGGAGCGTCAAGCGGCGGTCGCCATCGTCGGTCCCCGGCAGTCCGGAAAGACCACGCTGGCCCGCCAGATCGGCAAGGACAGTCGGGCGGTTCCTGATCCTTGGATCCGCATCCATCGACCTGCTCCGTCAATCGGGCGAGTCGCTGGCAGGACGAATCACCTACGTCGACCTCGGGCCATTCTCCGTCGGCGAAGTCGAGGCGACTCTGGCAACACGAGAGCGGCTCTGGCTGCGCGGCGGCTTTCCGATGAGCTACCTGGCCCCTGTAGCTCGACCTCGAGTTTCTTGCCACGCGGGCTAGTCAATTCTAGGAGCGTCGTCAGCCCAATCATTACCAGAATGCCGACGGTTGTCCCGTTTCCTAGAATCGAAGTCCACAGGCTGTCCGGGTTCACTCCAAATACGTTCAGACTTTCTACACCCAGCCCCACGGCAAGTGTGATTGCGACAATGAGCGTATTCCGTTGATCGAGTCCTTCCCTAAAGAGCATGCGCATGCCTTCGACAAGCAACATTCCCATCACCATCAGCAATAGCGATCCCACAACGGCACTCGGCGCGGCGAGCAACAATGCCGTTATTTTTGGAAAAAAGGCTAGCAGGATCATTACCGTACCGATCCAATAGCCGATGCCTCGAAACGCAATGCCCGTCAAATTAATGAGAGAAATGCTAGACGGCGAGTAGACGACCGTGGGTGGAGTTCCAGCGAGGCCGGACAGGAGCCCTCCTAGACCGCTTGCGTTTACAGTGCCTTGGACGACCCGAAAGTCGATGGCTCGCGACCTGCGAAGTGACACTTGCTGCATCACGACACCGTCGCCACCGGTTTTCACGGCAACGACCAGCGTTACGATAACGAAAGTCGGCAGAAGCGACCAAAACTCCGTCCCCAATGAGAGATCGAGACCGGGCCATGCGCCAAAATTCGGCAATTGAAACCAGGATGCCCGTTCCAAGAACTCGAGGTCGTAGAGATTGAACACCGCTGCGACAATACAGCCTGACAAGGTGCCAATTAGCGGAGCCCACAATCGCAAAACTCCCGAGCCCTTCAGGGAAATCAAAACAGCGGCACCCAAGGTTGCGCTACAACAAGCGGACTCGCAATCAAGGGAGTGCCCTCAGGCACCTTCGCCAGTTTATCGGCTGCAACGGCAATCACGGAAATGGCAATCAGCATGAGTGAAGTGCCACAAACGACGGGCGTGATGATCCGCCTCAAAACCGGCAGCCATGCCGCAAACGCAAACTGAACCAAAGGAAGAGGCTACGATGAGGCTGGCCAGAGTTGTCCATCCTCCAACGTTGATGGCGACAACTGAAATGGCAACCCAATGAGGTCCGGCACCGCACAAGAGCAGATGCCCGGCACCGAAACGTCCGATGCGAGACGCTTGCAGAGCCGTTATGGCCCCTCCAATGACCAATGCCGCACAGATCGCCCACGCTAGGTACGCTTGACCCTCATCGGAAGCCCGTACCACGATGGTTACCATCACAATGGTGTTGATTACGGCGATCATGGCACCCTGAATGGTCACGCTCGCCGTGGCTTGCGGAGAACAAGGCTCTTCGGGTTCGTTCCGAATGTTCTCGTTCAGCGTGTTCAAATGTCGCGCGCCGCCATCTGGTTACGCGGCGTCCTCCAGAATCATGGCAGCGGCTTTCTCGCCGATCATGATCGTCGGCGCATTGGTATTGCCCGAAACCAGCGTCGGCATGATCGAGGCGTCGGCCACGCGCAGCCCCCGTACGCCGTGCACGCGCAGCCGGTCGTCGACCACCGCGTTCGCATCGCGACCCATCTTGCAGGTGCCCACCGGGTGGTAGACCGTGCCGCCGGTACGTCGACAGAACTCGAGGATCTCGTCGTCCGATTGCACCCCGTCGCCGGGATAGAGTTCATGTGCCGCGTAGTGCGACAGTGACGGCGCCGCCGCAACCCGCCGGGCGATCCGCATGCCCTCGATCAGGGCCGCTCGATCGACTTCCTCCGACAGGAAGTTCGGCTTGATCGCCGGGGATGCCGCAGGATCGGCGCTTTGGATGTGGATGGAGCCCGTGCTCTCGGGTCTGAGCTGGCAGACCGAGCAGGTCATGCCCGGTTCGGTCTCGAGCGCGCCGTGCCGCTTGCCCCGGGCGTAGCTCGCGTGGGCGAAATGGAACTGAACGTCGGGCGTTTCGAGCTCCGGGCGCGTGCGTACGAAGCCGTGGGCGATGCCAGCCGTGTAGGTAAACGCGCCTCGCCGCGCAAAGCCGTATTTCAACGCCTGGACGACGAACCGGGCGCCCCGGGTATCTTCATTGAGCGTCGTCGAGCCTTTCACCCTCCACGCGACGGAACCGGCGTAGTGGTCGCGGTAGTTTTCGCCAACGCCGGGAAGGTCGTGGATGACGTCGATGCCGTGTGCCTTCAGCACCTCGGCTTGACCGATGCCTGAGAGTTCCAGGAGTTGCGGCGACTGCACCGCGCCGGCCGCCAAGACGATCACCTTGTTGGCGAGGGCATCCACCGTGCGATCGCCGACCGCATAGCGGATCCCCGTGGCGCGACCGTTCTCGGTCAGCACCCGTTGCGCCATGGCGCGGGTGGCGATGGTCAGGTTCGCGCGTGAGCGGATGGGGTCGAGAAAGGCCCGGGCCGTGCTGAACCGACGCCCGTTGCGCTGGGTCACCTGGTAGATTCCGAAGCCTTCCTGGCTCAAGCCGTTGTAGTCGGGATTGCACGGGTACCCCGCCTCCTCTCCGGCCGCGACCCAGGCATCCAGGATGGGATGGCGCTCGATCATGTCTGCCACGTTCAATTCGCCGCCGACGCCGCGCAACTCGTCGCCACCGCGTTCGAAGTTCTCGGAGCGCTTGAAGAACGGCAGCACCTCGTCGTAGGACCAGCCGCGGTTGCCGAGTTGCGCCCAGGTGTCGTAGTCGAAGGCCTGGCCGCGCACGTAGAGCATGCCGTTGATGGAACTCGACCCGCCGAGCACCTTGCCGCGCGGAATCGGGATCTTGCGGTCGCGGGTGCCGGGTTCCGGCACGGTCTCGAAGCACCAGTTGACGCTCGGCCGGTTGATCATCTTCCAGAACCCCACCGGCACATGGATCAGGGGGCTCCAGTCACGACCGCCGGCTTCGAGCAGCAGCACGGATTTCGCCGGATCGGCGCTCAGACGGTTGGCCACGACGCATCCCGCCGACCCGGCCCCAACCACGATGTAGTCGTAGTTGGGCATTAGAAGCTCTCGTAGAACACCTTGCCCAGCCCGCCGCCGCGCCGGTCGCCGACGATTGACGCCTTCATCTGGTTCATGACGTACGAGAGGCACACGCGGGCTTCGTGGTCGACGACGATGGTCGAGCCGCCCGCGCCGCCCCAGAACATCGCGTCTTTGTTGGGCGACATGGGCATGAACTGGTTGGGGAAGGCATAGCCCAAGCCGAACCGAATGGGCAGCATGAGCACGGCATCCGGCCCGTCGGTTTGTTCTTCCAGCATCAGCCGGCAGCTAGCAGGGGACAGCAACTCGACACCGAACGCCTTGCCGTCGTTGGCGAGCGGCGTCTGGGCGCGAACCACGGCCCGGGCATTGCCGTGGCCCCCGGCCGCGGGAATCTCCGCCTGGCGCCATTCGGGGGTGTTGACCGCGTCCGTCCCCGCCGGGGCGCTCGCGAATACCCGCGCCGGTATCGAGCCGGGTTCGGGCGAGAAACCTTCGGCACCCTCCGCCGGCTCGTCGGGGATCATCTCGGCAACCCGATGGAACAACGAGGGTGCCATGCCAATGTGGAAGTCCGAACCGAGGGGTTCCGCGATCTCTCTCCGGAAGAACGCGCCGATGCTCTGGCCCATAATCCGCCGCACGACCTCGCCGATCAGGTACCCCTGTGTGACGGCGTGATAGCCGCTCTGCGTGCCTGGTTCCCACCAAGGCGACTGCTTCGCCAGGTTTTGGACGCAGGCGTCCCAGTCGTAAAGCCCGCTGGCGTCGTCAAGCTTCGGATCGAAGCCCGGCATACCCGCCGAGTGGCTCATGAAATGGCGAACCTCGGTGTCCTGTTTGCCGTTCTGTCCGTACTCGGGCCAGTAGTCCGTGACCTTGGCGTGAAAGTCCAGCATACCGCGGTCGGCCAGCACGAACGCGCAGAGGAACGACATGGTCTTGGTCGTGGAATAGACGTTGACGATGGTGTCCTCGTCCCAAGACCGGGTGCGCGCCTTGTCAGCGTGGCCAGCCCAGAGGTCAACCACGAACTCGCCCTCCACCGTCGCCGCGAAGCTGGCGCCGACATCGCCATACTCGGTGAAGTTACGTTCGAAGGCTTCCCGCACGCGGGCGAACCGTTCGTCGCAAAAACCGTGGATGTTCAACTTTCCTTACTCCCGTCCCATTGCCGCGCGTTGGAAGAGACACGGGCGGCCGCGTGCCCTTTCGGGCCCGTTAGGGCCGCCCCTCCGAAGGCGCTGCCGGCGCTAAACGCTCGCTGGATTTCGCAGAACCTGGCCCGAACGGTGACCGGTATGTTCGTCGTCCGCGAGGATCACCGCCCCGTTGCACACCGTCGCCTTGTAGCCGACCGCCTTCTGTATGAGCCGCGGCGCACCGCCGGGGAAATCGTGAACGAGCTTCGGCTGGCGTTCGGCGACCCGGTCTAAGTCGATTACGTTGATGTCGGCCTTCATGCCCTCGGCAAGTGTGCCGCGGTCGTTGAATCCGAGCACCCTTGCCGAGGCGCTGGTCATGCGGCGCACAGCTTCCTGGACGGTAAACAGCTCCTGCTCGCGGACCCAGTGGGAGAGCAGGAACGACGTCCACCCGGAGTCCATGATCTGGCTGACGTGGGCGCCGGCATCGCCGATGCCCGGCAGGATCCAGTCCGCGGTGATGAACGACCTCAAACGCTCGAGGTCCGTATTGAAGAAACGAACGTGGAACATCGCCTCGCCGTTGGTCTCCAACATCTTGTCGATCCAAACCTCGACCGGGTGGACACCGGCGGCCTGCGCCATGCTGTAGAGGCTCTCTTCGGCCCCTCGCGTGTACTGCGGCCGGTCGTCGTCGCCGAGCCAGAAGTACGCCCGTGCGCTCTGTTCGACCCGAGGCACCTCCTTTACTTCCTCGATGAGCTTATCCCGCGTGGCTTCGTCCCGAATTGCCGCCAGCCGGCCCCGGAAATCGAGCTTGCGGACTTCGGCCCATGCAGGCGTAGGAAAGAGCATGTCGGTGGTCAGCCCGGACAGGAAGCCGCCGCTTCGAGGCAGGGTCAGGCCGCTGACATCGAGGCCCTCGCCGCGCATCGACGCGATGGCGTCGTCGTAGCCGGTCCCGTTGCCGTCCGTGCCGGGATGGTATGGGGCGCTGAACAGGAGCCGAGTCCCCGCGGCGCGGCCCTGCTTGGTCAGCATGGTCATCTCGTCGTCGAGCTTGCCGTAGTTCAGGACGCTCTGCAGGATGCCGCCCGCTTTGCCCACGGCCTCCGAGATGGCGACGAGTTCGTCTTCCTTGGCAAAGGTGCCCGGGATCGAGCGGCCGTCTGGCAGCACGTGGCCGGGCAACCGGTTGGTGGAGAAGCCGATAGCGCCCTCGGCGACCGATCGCCCGACCAACCCCGCGATCTGCTTGATCTCGTCCTCGGTGGGATCCTCCTCGACCGCGCGTTCGCCCATGACGTAGAAGCGCGAGGCGCAGTGACCGACGAGGCCCGTGATGTTGATGGCGGGACCGAGCTTCTCGATGGAATCGAGGTATTCCCCGTAGGACTCCCAGTCCCACGGCAG
>JAPOYW010000259.1:2274-5965 GCA_026706425.1 Gammaproteobacteria bacterium | reverse complement strand
CGCCCGGAAACTTCCCCGAGGACACCGCGCTTGCCAACACCTGGGTACCCATCGACGACACCTCCTGCTGGATCTTCTGCTACGCCCGGCATCCGGATCGACCCATCGAGGATCGGGAGCGCGAACGCCTTGCCGGCGGGTCGGGCATATTCGCGGAAGTGGACGACGACTTCGTGCCCATCCGGCGTCGGGAGAACGACTATCTGCTCGACCGCGACCTGCAAAGGACGGCGAGCTTCACCGGCATCTCCGGAATCTCGGAGCAGGACCAGGCCATCGCCGACAGCCAAGGGCTCATCGCCGATCGCACCCACGAACTGCTTTGCCAGACCGATCTGGGCGTGGTCCGCTTCCGGGAACTCATGCTCCAGGCTGTCCAGGACGTCAAAGGGGGCGCAACCCCGTTAGGTGCCCAAGACGCCGGTGCCTACCGGGTACGGTCGGGTGATACGGTTGCCGCGGGGGATCTCGGTGCGGAGGAGGTCGCGCAGGAACGATTCGGCGACCATTGGGGCCTGCCTCTCGATGCCGCGGTTTCGATGTAGAAAGAAGCGACACGCGCAACGGGGAGTCGATAGAATCCGTTTAGGAACCTCGCTCTCGTCAAGTTAAGGACGCTACATGCAGTTGAGCATTACCGGACGCCATCTCGTCGTCACCCCCGCCTTGAAGGACTACGTCACCAGCAAGATCACGCGCCTCGAGCGCCACAACGACCACATCACGAACGTCCACGTCGTGCTCGGCGTGGAAAAGCTCCAACAAAACGCGGAAGCGATCGTTCACGCCGGGGCCGGTCACGAAATCTTCGCGGATGCGGCGTCCGACGATCTCTATAAGGCCATCGACGCATTGTCCGACAAGCTCGACCGGCAGCTCATCCGGCACAAGGAAAAGCTGACCAACCACCGCGTCTAGCCGAATCGGGCACGCGGTAGGCTTGCCGGGCGCCGTCCACCCGTGATCGAATTCGAGTCCATTCTCTCGCCGTCCTGCACACATGTGGGCGTGGATGCGCGGTCCAAGAAGGGAGTGCTCGAACACGCGTGCGAGTGCCTCGCCGACGCGTTTCCGGAGATCGAACCCCGACGGCTGCTCGAAGGTCTATTGGCGCGCGAACGGCTTGGATCCACGGGTCTCGGCGAAGGCGTGGCGATTCCGCACTGCCGCTTCGACCGCTGCGATGCGCCCATGGCCTGTTTCCTCAAGACCCGGGAGGGGATCGACTTCGACGGGCCGGACGATCAGTTGGTCGATCTGCTCTTCGTGCTGGCGGTGCCGTTGCACGAGCAACGTATCCACCTCGAGATTCTCGGCGCACTCGCCCGCGCTTTCGACGATCCCGGCAACTTGGCGTCGCTGCGGCGGGCGGCGACCGACCAGGATCTTTTCGATGCCCTGCAGCGCCAACTCGCCATGTCGCAACGGGAGTAGAGCGTGAAGACCGGTCCCGTCGACATCGTCAACAAGCTCGGTCTACACGCCCGGGCGGCGTCGAAGCTCGTCAACCTCAGCAAGACCTTCGCATCGCGCGTTGAACTGGCCAAACCGGCCGGCGAGACCGCCGACGCGAAGCGGATCATGGCTGTGATGATGCTCGAGGCCGTGTGCGGGACCACGTTACAACTCACCTGCGACGGCGAGGACGAAGAGGAAGCCTTCGCGGCGATCACCGCCCTCCTGGCCGACCGTTTCGGCGAAGGGGAGTGACCGCGTTCGACCAAGTTCGCGGAGCGAACTTGAAACGCGCCCGTCAGGGCGCGCCGTTTCGGCGAAGGGGAATGATGTCAGACCACACCTGTGCGGATCCGAATCTCGGTGACGTCGGCGAAGTCTCCGAGCGAGCGTAGCGCCGGCTCCACCTTCGGCAACTCGAACCGCAGACGCGTCGCCCAGGACGAGTCCACGACGTGGATGGTCAATCGCCCCGCCTTGACGTTGGCCACGCAGCAATGCGGTGCGATGGCGGGCGGCAGCACGGCACGCAACTGTTCGGTCCACGACTCGCGCAATGCGGCGTGCTTGACCAGTCGCTCCAGGGCGTTGCGGGGCTGGTGCCGCTCGGTAAGCAATTCCTTGACGACTCGCCGGGCCATGGAGTCCTTTAACGGTAACGCGCCGCCTGGGTATTGAACATGGCGGCGTACTTGCCGTTGTGTTCGAGCAGGGTTTCGTGATCGCCCAACTCGGTCACCTCGCCATCCTCCACCACCACGATGAGATCCGCCATGCGCACGGTGGAAAACCGGTGGGAAATGAACACGACGGTCTTGTTGGCCGACAGTTCGGCGACCTGTTCGTAGAGGCGGTGTTCCCGAAAGGCGTCGAGCGCGGCGGTCGGCTCGTCCAGGATGAGGATCTGCGCATCGCTTAGGAACGCGCGCGAGATCGCCAGGTGCTGCCACTCGCCGCCGGACAGGTCCACGCCTTCGTCGAAGGTTCGACCGAGCACGGTGTCGTAGCCCTTGGGCAGCGCTTCGATGATGTCGTGGGCACCGGCCTGCTTCGCAGCCGCCTGAATCCGGTCGCGGTCGTCGAGGGCGCGGACCTCCCCGAATCCGACGTTGTCGGCGGCCGAGAGGTCGTAGCGGAAGAAATCCTGGAATACCACGGCGACATCCCGACGCACTTCGCCCAAGTCGTACTCTCGCAGGTCGCGCCCGTCAAAACGGATCTCGCCCTCCACGGGGTCGTAGAGTCGGGACAGCAGCTTCACCAGCGTCGTCTTGCCGGCCCCGTTCTCGCCCACGATGGCGACCTTGGAGCGTGCCGGAACCTCGAACGACACGTCCCGCAGAATCCACTTGTCCGTGCCGGGATACTTGAACGAGACGTTGCGGAATTCGATGCCCCGCGTTATGGGCTTGGGGATCGGCGCCAGGGTTGCGGGCGGCGGTGCCAGGGCGGCCTCCACCGACTGGGGGTCCATGTCGAGCAGGTCGAAGAAGCGCGTCGCGAAGAGCGCCTGTTCGTAGACCTGCCCGCCGGAACCCACCAGGGCGTTGAGTTGGCTGCGGGCCTGCTGCGCGGCGTTGAACACGAGGGTCAGGTCGCCGACCGTGATCCGCGCGAGTGCCGCCTGGTAGACGGCATATGCCCAGATCGACGCCACGCCGGCCAGCGACACGACGTCGAGTCCCGTCCTTACGCGCATCGAGCGAAACTGCATCCGCAGGTAGGCGCGAAGCTGGGTCTCGCGGAAGCGCCTGAACCGGGCGACCAGAGCGTCCATCAACGTGAAGATCCGCACCTCCTTGGCGCTGTCCCGGGACGTCAGCAGCCGCTGCAGGTAGTCGAGCATCCGGTAGTTCCTCACCCATTGGGTGTCGAAGTCGAACCACAGGCGCGCGAAGAAGCCCTGCATCAGGAGGCTCGGCAGGACCGTGACGAAAAGAACGACGATCGCGAACGGGTGCAGGATGGTCAGCAGGCCCGCCATTGCGGTGAGGCCGACGCCGGATCGAACGAGGCCGATGGACGACCAGACGATCCCCGTGACCTGGTAGAGCTGGTCCTGGGCATGGCGAAGCTGATCGTAGAACTTCGGGTTCTCGTAGAACGCGATGTCCAGCGATCCGGCTTTTTGGACAATGCGTTCTCGTGCGGCGAACTGGACCCGTTCGCTTAGCATGCTCTGCACCATGTTGGACACCGCGCCGAGCAGCGTCTCGACGAGCCACAGACCGAAAAC
>JAPOYW010000259.1:0-2264 GCA_026706425.1 Gammaproteobacteria bacterium | reverse complement strand
GCGTCACCAGGTCTGTCCAGTGGCCCCCGCCGGACGCGGCCTCGACGACGCCGTCGACGATCACCTTGGTCATGTAGATGATCGCCGCCGGAATGAGGGCGGTGACGACCATGATCGCGCAACTGATCATGAAATAGCCCGGCGTGACCTGCCAAAGGAAGCCGTAAACGCGGGGCACGATGCGAACGATGTCGCGGAGTTTGCGACGCAGAGTGGCGTCCAGCGGACGGAAGTTCTCGTCCATCGAGTCGGCGGTCGGGGGTTAGCGCGATGCTACGCCTAGCCGTGTCCCCGGACAATCGAAATCGGGCCGATGCGGGCGTATGATGCGCGCCCCATTTTCCCCGGACAGTTGGGCATGAACGCATCGACCAACCAAGAGTCGGGCTACGTCTATTCGGCGACACCGGGTGGCGCACCCATCAAGTCCTGGACGAAGGGCGTGCCCGTCGAAGAAAGGGCCTGGAATCAGGTCCAGAACGTCGCGCGCCTGCCGTTCGTGCACCGGCATGTCGCCGTGATGCCGGACGTGCATTGGGGCATCGGTGCGACGGTGGGCTCGGTGATCCCGACTTCGGGCGCGATCGTGCCCGCTTCGGTAGGCGTAGATATCGGCTGCGGGATGATGGCCGTGCGAACCTCTCTCACGGGCGCCGACCTGCCCGACAACCTCGGCGGACTGCGCACGGAGATCGAGCGCCGGGTGCCGCACGGGCGGACGCCGGGTCGTGGACGCGACAAGGGATCGTGGGAAGAACCGCCCGCCGAATTGGCCGAGGACTGGTTGCCGCTGCAGGGCGGCCTCGACGAGATCGTCTCGCGTGCCCCCAAGTTGACCCGGCCCGCCCGGCGCGCCCAACTCCATCTCGGGACCTTGGGCACCGGCAACCACTTCATCGAGATCTGCCTCGACGAGGAGGACCGGGTCTGGGCGATGCTCCACTCCGGTTCCCGGGGAATCGGCAACGCCGTCGGCCGCTTCTACATCGAGCAGGCCAAAGAGGACATGCGGCGGTACTTCATCAACCTGCCCGACAAGGACCTCGCCTACCTGGTCGAAGGCTCCTCGCACTTCAAGGACTACGTCCGGGCGGTCTCCTGGGCGCAGAGATTCGCCTACGCGAACCGGGAGGCGATGATGGCGCGTGTGCTCGGCGCGTTGCGCAAGGTGGTCCGCTCATTCGAACGGACGGAGGAGGCCGTCAACTGCCACCACAACTACGTTGCCCGGGAAGACCACTTCAAGGAGAGCGTCTGGGTGACCCGCAAGGGTGCGGTACGGGCCCGCAAGGGGGATCTGGGCATCATTCCTGGCTCGATGGGGGCACGCTCGTACATCGTCGCGGGCAAGGGCAACAAGGATTCGTTCGACTCCTGTTCCCACGGCGCGGGCCGGGTCATGTCCCGGGGCGACGCGCGACGGTCGTTCACCCTTGCGAACCACCGCCACGCCACGGCCGGGGTCGAATGCCGCAAGGACGAGGGCGTGATCGACGAGACGCCGGGCGCCTACAAGGACATCGACGCGGTGATGGCGGCGCAGACCGCGCTGGTCGACGTCGTGCACACACTTAAGCAGGTGGTCTGCGTCAAGGGTTGAGGTGGTCGGCAAAGTCTGACCGTCACATCAAGCCGTACACGTCAACGAACAGGAGTTCCGCCTGGCGGTTCTGGAACTAGGCGAAGGCCGCGTGCTGGTCGCCGACCCGCCCGAACTCAATCGGCTCAACAACGGCCCGTCTGCTTGCCGCAGCCAAACATGTCGATATATTCTCATTGCATCGACACGTTGGAGCGAAGTGTCGATGCCATCGACATGGGCCGGTCAGATCGACGGCGGAATGGACGACGACGAAGATCCGTGCGATCCGGGAGCTTCTCGACGAGACGGGTGCCGCGATTCGACGGTTGATGCCGAGGATCTACTCCCGGGAACTCACGGAACTGATCTTCATATATCCCTACTGCCGGATCGGCGACGTGGTAGGAGCGCGGGGCACTCGGATGACGCCTGAAGACACCGCAAACCTGTGGAAGCAGGTGTATCTCGGTGAGGACACCGAGCTGGAGTTCAAGGAAGTGAGGTTCCGGGGAGGCCAGGTGTCCGCGCCGCGCCGGGACGCGTTCGCCGACGAGGTGGCGGCGTTCGCCAATGGCGACGGCGGGCGGCTCGTGCTGGGGGTCGCGGACGACCGGCGACCGCAAGGGCTCGATCCCGAGCAACTGGATGCGCTGGTGTCGATGGTCGGCGAGATATGTACCGA
>JAPOYW010000299.1:5285-5966 GCA_026706425.1 Gammaproteobacteria bacterium | reverse complement strand
ATGATCTTCTCCAGCGTCGGCGTGCGTTCGCGCACCTCGAGCACCTTGTCGAGCTGTTCCTCGTCCTCGGCGAAGTAGAAGCGTGTGCCGCTGTCGTTGATGAGGTACTCCACCTGGTTGGGCGCATCGGTGGGATAGACGCCGTTGGTTATGCCGCCCGTGCAGATCACCCCCAGGTCCGCGAACAGCCATTCCTTGTTGACCTCGGAGGCGATGGAGCAGACGTCTCGCCGCTCCAGGCCGAGGGCCTTCAAACCGAGTCCTGCCAGACGAGCATGCTCGCCGTAGTCGGCCCAGGAGTACTCGTTCCAGATCCCGAAGTCCTTCTCCCGAATGGCGACCTTCGAGCCGAGGTCGGCAACGCGCTTTCGGAAGAGTGCCGGCAGGGATTCGCACCCGTCGATCGCGGTCGCACTTTCTTGTGAGTCGCTCACCGCCACGTCTTCCTCTGTTTCCAGCGCCGCTTGCCCCGCACGCCCTGGTCCTTGAGCCCCAAGTAGAACTCCCTGATGTCGGTGGCGTTCTTCAACCGTTCGCAGGTGTCCTCCATGACGATGCGGCCGTTTTCCATGACGTAGCCGTAGTCGCCAAGGTCCAACGCCATCTTCGCGTTCTGCTCCACCAACAGCATCGTCACGGCCTGCTCTTCGTTCAAGCGCTTGACGATCCCGGCGATCTCGT
>JAPOYW010000299.1:0-5275 GCA_026706425.1 Gammaproteobacteria bacterium | reverse complement strand
CGAGGGACGGCTCGTCGAGCAGCATGAGACGCGGTCGCAGCATGAGCGCACGGCCGATGGCGAGCATCTGCTGCTGGCCGCCTGACAGGAACCCGGCCGCGAGGGAGCGATCCTCGGCCAATGCGGGAAAGTAGTCGTAGACCAACTCGATGTCGGTGCCGATGTCGGCATCGCTTCGCGTGTAGGCGCCCATGCGCAGGTTCTCGTCGACGCTGAGGAACGGGAACACCTCCCGTCCCTCCGGCACGTGGCCGATGCCGAGCCGGGCGACCCGGTCGGGGTCCAAGCCGGTGATGTCAACGCCTTCGAAGGTGACGCTCCCCTTCTGCGCTTCCATGGCGGCGCTGATGGTCTTCAGCACTGTGGTCTTGCCCGCGCCGTTGGCACCGAGAATGGTCACGATGTCGGACTGGGCCACCTTGAGCGAAACGCCCCGGATGGCCATGATCGGTCCGTAGTAGGTCTCGATGTTGCGCAGTTCGAGCAACGGCACGCTTAGTCTCCGAGATATGCCCGCAGGACGTCGGGATGGTTCTGGATTTCGGTCGGATTTCCTGTCGCCAGCTCCGCGCCGTCGGCCATCGCCATCACGCGGTCCGACACCGTCGCCACCAGGTTCATGTCGTGCTCGACCATGGCCACGGTGATGCCGAGATCCTCCACGATGTCCTCGATCCAGAACGACAGGTCCTCGGTCTCCTCCGGGTTCAAACCGGAGGAAGGTTCATCCAGCAATAGCAGCTTCGGTTCGAGGCAGAGCGCGCGGGCGATTTCCACCATCTTGCGGACACCGTAGGCCAAGCCGCCGATGGGTTGCTCCCGGTAGCTCTGCAAGTCCAGGAGATCGATCACGTCTTCCACGCGGCGTCGAAAGTCGAGTTCCTGGCGACGCGCGCCGGGCAGGAACAGCAGATCGGTGACGAGGTTGGTGCGCCGGTGCACATGGTGGGCGATCAGCAGGTTGGTCAGCACCGTCTCGTGTTCGAACAGTTCCGTGTTCTGGAACGTCCGCGCGATGCCCATTTCGGCGATACGGTGCGGGGGAACGCCGGTGATGTCGACCCCGTCGAAGGCCATGCTGCCGGAGTCGGTTTCGTAGAAACGGCTGACCAGGTTGAAGATCGTAGTCTTGCCGGCACCGTTCGGTCCGATGATGCTGAACACCTCGCCCGAACGAATAGTGAACGACACATCGCGGACGGCCTTGATGCCGCCAAAGCTGACCGACAGGTCGTGGGCCTCGAACAGACTCACCGGACACGCTCCGTGCGCAGGTAGCTTCGCTGGCGCTTGTAGGTGGCCCGACGATAAAGCGGAAACTGATCGAACCACAGCCGGACCTTTACCCAGCGGCCGTGTATGCCGAGCGGTTCGAAGATCAGGAAGAGCACGAGGATCGCTCCGAATATCCCCGGTTCCAGGCCCGGTATCTCGCCGATCCACTGGGGCAGCACGTCGCGTCCGATCGCGATGGCCTGGGGCAGCAGACCGAGGAATATCGCCCCGTAGACGACGCCCTGCAGGGATCCCAAACCGCCCACGACCACCATGAGTAGCAGTTGGATCGAGGTCTGCACGGTGAACGCGTCCGGCGCCAGGTAGCCGATCCGGTGCGAGAACAGGGTACCTGCCAATCCGCTGAAGGCCGCCGACAGGGCGAACGCCGTGCACTTGGTCCGCGCCAGGTTGATGCCCATGCTCTCGGCCGAGACCTCGGAGTCCCGAACCGCGATGAACGCCCGTCCGGTCGGTGAGCGAAGGAGGTTCAAGGCCGCGAAGAGACTCAAGCTCAGGATTCCGAGGCAGAGGTAGTAGAACGGCACGGGGCCGTCGAGGCTCATGCCGAAGACCGTCGGGTCCGGGACCCGCATGCCGAAATGACCGCCGGTGACGGATTCCCAATGCTCGATCACCCACGCTGCGATGCGTTCGAAGGCCAGCGTCGCGATGGCAAGGTAGATGCCGGTCATGCGCAACGCCGGCAGTCCGACGAGGTAGCCGATGACGGCGCAGAAGGCCGTCGCCAAGGGCACCGAGAGGACGAAGGGCACGCCTTGGGTAAGAAGCCACGCGTGGGCGTATGCGCCGATGGCCAGAAACGCCGCATGGCCCAAGCTCACCAGGCCCGTGTAACCGACCAGGAGCATCAGGCCGACCCCGGCGATCGCCCAAATGTAGAGATAAGCGAACTCCCCCAGGTAGAACCTGTCGAGACCCAGCGGCGCGAGCAGCACCGCCAGGGCGAGCAAGCCGTACCAGAACCGCTGCCCGTTGTGCAGGAACAGGTTCACGTCCTGGGCGTAGTTGGTCTTGAGGACGAATCTCACGTCAGACCTTCTTCTGCTGCAACGAGGGGAAGATGCCTTGCGGGCGTACGACCAGCATGGCCAGCAGGATGACGAAAGCGCTCACCTCGGAGAGCCCCGGCGGCAGGTGCAGGGCGACGAACGGTTCGGCGATACCGATCAGGAGACCGCCGACGATGGCGCCCGGCAGGCTGCCGAAACCGCCGACGATGGCCGCCGCGAAAGCCTTGATGCCGATGAACCCCATCAACGGGTCGATCAGGTTCACCGGTGCCACCAGGATGCCCGCCGCCGCGGCGATGGCGGCGGATATGGCCCACACCAGCGCAAACACCCGCTTTACGGGTATCCCGACGTAGAACGCGGCCAGTTGGTTCTGCGACGCGGCCTGCATCGCGACGCCGATGCGCGTGAAGCGGAAGAACAGGTACAGCGCCCCGCACAGCAACGCCGTGCCCACCACGATGGCGACGTTCTCGTAGCCGATGATCAGGCCGCCGATGTCGAATGTGCCGCCGGCGAAGGGCGAATCCAGGGCCCGGGGCTGGTTGCCCCAGATGGCGCCGGCGACCGCACGAAGCACGAAACCGAGCCCGATGGTGAGCATCAGCACCGCGAACGGCGGCTCGCCGATCATCGGTCGCAGCACGCCGCGTTCGAGCACCACGCCGAAGGCGGCCATCACCAGCAACGTGCCGAGAAACGCGAATGCGAAGGACGCCCCGGGCAGGCCAGCGAGGACCGGCACGAACGCGAACAGCCAATCGAACGCCTCGATGAGGCTGAACGCGATGAACGCCCCCAGCATCATCATGTCGCCCTGGGCGAAGTTGACCATCTCCGTGGCCTTGTAGATCAGCACGAAGCCGAGCGCGATCAGGCCGTACACGCAGCCCTGGGAGACGCCGATGATGAGAAGCTGCAGGATTTCCAAGGTCGTGTTGGCGCGCCGCGACCGCAAGCAAAATACCGGCGGCATGATACGCGCCTTGCCGAACCGACGGGACTCGTTGACAGGCGACGGACTGCCTCTCAAGAATGGCCGTACCCACCCCGTATCCGTCCCATGGCACCAGCCCTGCCTAGACCACTCTCCGGCCAGACGTCCCGATGGACTCCCGAGTTCATTGTCGACACGGGCGGGTTCGTCTGCGTTCTCGGCCACCTGGCGCTTGCCTACTACTCCTGGGGCGGCCTCGGGGAACCGAGCCTGGCACCGTTCTTCGCGCTGATCGGCTGGGTTGCCCTGCCTTGGCTGGCCGTTTTCGCGCTGCTAGCGAAGCATCCGGACGGCGTGCCGGTGGGCCGTCTGATCATCTGGGCGGTCGCATTCCGCGTCTGCGGACTGTTCGGCGTGCCGCTCTTCGAGGACGACTACTTCCGGTATCTCTGGGACGGCTACCGTTTCGCCGAGACCGGCACGCCCTACGGCTGGGCACCAGCCGCCTCGTTCGCGGACGACACCGTTCCCGCAGCCTTCCAGCGCGTCCTTGATCAGGTCAACTACCCGGACGTTCCGACGATCTACGGGCCCACGACGCAGTTCGTGTTCCTGCTCGGACACCTCGTGGCGCCCGCGAGCTTGTGGCCCGTGCAGGTCCTTCTGCTCGGCATCGACATACTGCTCATCCGATTGCTGACGACCGTCGCCGCACCGCGATTCGTGTTGCTCTACGCCTGGTGTCCGCTGGTGATCAAGGAAATCGCGTTCACGGCCCATCCCGACGGACTCGGCGCATGCCTGCTCGTCGCCGCAATCCTGCTGCGGCATCGCGAACAGTCGCGGGCGGCGGCCGTCTGCCTGGCGCTGGCCGTGGGCGCCAAGGTATTCGCGCTGCTGCTCGTGCCGTTCGTGCTGGCCCGGGCGGGTCCCAAGGCGTGGATCGCGTTCGCCGCCTCCGTAGCCCTGCTGTACCTGCCGTTCGTCATCCAAGGCGGGACGGACCTCACAGCTCTGGCCCTCGTCGCGGCCTCCTGGGAGTTCAATTCGGCGCTGTTCGGCTTGCTCTCGCAGTGGCTGCCAGCCGCCGAGACGAAATGGCTTCTCGGCTGCGTCCTGGTCGTCATTGGCGGGACCTACTGGCTTCACTATTCCCGCCACAGCGCCGGGCAGATTCCGCGCGGGGATTGGATATTCGGGTGTTTCCTGCTGGCCGCCCCGGTGATCAACCCGTGGTACGCGCTCTGGCTGCTGCCCTTCGCCGTGGTCTACCCGAGCCTGTGGGCCTGGACCGCCTCACTGGCGATGTTGCTTTCCTACGTCACGGGCTTGAACCTGGGCGTGTTCGATCTCGAACCGTTCGCCCATCCCCACTGGCTTCGGCCCTTGGAGTTTGGTCTGATCCTCACCGCCGTCGGAGTCGATATCTGGCGACGCCGCTCGATGGTCTAGACTTGCTGTGCACGAAGATCCGATTTCAAAATTAGACACCCCAAATTTTGGGACAACCCTCTCCCGGAATCGCTAGAGTCCGCATCCACGACGGCACCGGAGATGGGTTTGCGCCCAGCCCCCATGAGCCATCCTGTCAAGATAACGGTGTTCCGATGGGCGGGTGCCTGGGGGCCGTTCAAGGTCAACATACCCTGCGGCGAGTGCTCGCTCACCAAGGACATCATCCAGGACTGCATCGACACCGATCTCAAGGGAATCGACGTGGAACTCGATCTGCGCGACTGGCTGAGCGAGTGGTGGAAGCCGCTGCCCAAGGGCGGCTGGCACGCCCCGATCGTCCTCGTCAACGGCAAGATCATCTCCCAGGGGCGGGCGTTGAACCGGGGTGTGCTGACCCAGACCGTGATCGAAGCCGCAACGGCTGACACGCCGCTCTTGGGCAACCACGTCTTCGGCAAGTCGACCTGCCCGCATTGCGTACGCGCCAAGGGCTACCTGGCCCAGGCCGATGTTCCCAACCAGTACTACGACGTGGTCAAGGACACCCGGGCGCTCTACGCAATGCTGGCCCGGG
>JAPOYW010000698.1 GCA_026706425.1 Gammaproteobacteria bacterium | reverse complement strand
CTAAGTGCTTGTTTATAGGACGGCACATCCTCCATTTGCCGGCCGTCGTCCAAGCATCAACGCCGTTCGATTCGTCACCCTAATTCGGAGACCGCACATTAGCGCCACGTTGCAGATCGGCTCGAAGGATGTCGGCGACTTTCCGAACCTAGTGGCCGGCCTGTTGGAGCGCGGCTACCACGAAAACGTCTTCGCGAAGATCCTGGGCCTGAACCTGATGCGCGTCTGGCGGGAGGTGGAGCAGTACGCAGCCGGGCAAGGCTTCGCGTCGAGTTGCTATCAAAGTGCCACCATGTTGCGTCCACGTCGGGAAGTCGTGTAATACGTCGGCGACCACCTAGGACTTCTCCCCATGAGACCCGCCAGAGGACGTCTTCGTCGTCAAGGAGCCACTCTGATGGGTGTTGTCCAAGTAACCGCCACCGTTCGCAACCTCGCCGACCCCGACCGATCCTGGGACGGCTTGTTTCTCGTGGACACCGGGTCCACGGACTGCGTCGTGCCGAGTGAGGCACTTCGCGGAATTGGCCTGCTACCGAGAGGCCAAAGGACATATGAACTCGCCGACGGACGCAAGGAGACTGTGGATGTTACGCCCGCCGAGCTCGAGTTCATGGGCGAGATCATCGGCACAACCATCTGCTTCGGCCCCGATGGTGTCGAGCCCATCTTGGGTCTAACGGCCTTGGAATCCGTCGGGATCGAGGTCGACCCCGTCTCGCAACGGCTCAAACGCCGTCCCGCAGTCCGTATGAAACGCCGCCTGACGGAACCGATACCTACCTGATCGCGATTCGACGGGCCGCCGCTGGGGGCCGCGGTGCGGACACGCTCGGAACGACGAACCGTAGGGGACGGGCTTGTCCCGTCCCGCTTCCGGGGCATCGCCAATGCGCGGCGCGGGCGGGGCCGGGTGGCCGAGGGCGGTCGCCCGCCCCCGGCTCCCACAGATCCGGACGTGCGCGATTCGCGCATCCGGCTCCTCGGGCTATGGTGTAGCCGCGCGATAGGTGCTCTGCACGATTCGCGGTCGGGGAAGCGGGCAACGGCGGCACAGCCGCAGGAAGCGGTCCCAGGTCTTCCGCCAGCTTTCCTTGTCGCGTTGAGATGTTCACCGAACTCGGCGGTCCGTCCATCTTTCCCTCCGAAAGCCCCACAGCCCGGTCCGCCGCTTCCCTCCGCCGGGTCCCCGGGGGCGGGTTCCCCGGCCTCGCCGGTACTATCCGCGGACTCCGACTTCTCGCCGCCCGTCCCGCCGCGCTTCGTTCTCCTTCGCTTGGCGGTACCACCTCGTGCGCCCTGTTCGCTCCCTCGGGGACGGGCACCCCCCGGGGCCGGGACTGCTGTTTACCGCGGCCGTCCGTGCCGCCTTCTCCGGTGGAGACGACGAGACCTCCCAGGTTCCTGGGCGACCCCTGCCCGCATGCCCCGCTCTCCGACCCCGGCGGAACCCCGGACCCCCGGACCGTCCCGGCGCCCGCGGTGGTGCCTTCCGCTCTTGTCACAGCGTCGGCTTCCGCGATGCTTACGGATATCGTGGCTCGATCACGCGGCCTGCAAGGCTCCCTGTGTACGCTTCGCAGCCGGGGTCGCCCCCGCACCACGCAACACTCGGTTCCGGCTGGTCGGTCCACCTTGGCCGGTCAGGACTCTCACCTGCTGGGCCGCAGAGAAGGTTTCCGTCATGTCGCTACATGGCATCCCCCTTCACCAGGCTTCGCCTGGCGCAAGACAAGCCCCGCCCCTGTACGAGGTCTTACTGCTCACCTCGGGGCATTCCGTAGGGACGGACTTGTCCCGTCCCGTCGCGAACCCGCCGCGATGCCCTGCACGGGCGACCGCACGCCGGAGCTCAGTCGTTAGCCGCCTCGGCGATATCCCGCGGTAGCACCTTCTTCACGTCGGCACCCAATTCCCGGAACTGCTCGACCTGGCGGACCAGGTTGCCCTTGCCCGACACCAACCTCGCGTAGGCGGAGTCGTAGGAACGCCTAGCGGTCCCCAGGCTCTTGCCGAGTTGGTCCATGTCCTCGAGGATCACCCGCACCTTGTCGTAGAGGGCCCCGGCCCGGCGGGCGATCTCCTGGGCGTTGCGGCTCTGCTTCTCGTAGCGCCAGACATTGTCGATGATGCGTAGGGTCATCATCAGCGTGGTCGGGCTCACGATGACCAAGCGTTTCTCGAAGGCCTCCGTGAAGATCGACGGATCGCGTTCCATGGCCATGGTGAACGCGGCCTCCACGGGTACGAACAGCAGCACGAAATCCAGGGAACGCACGCCTTCCAACCGATCGTAGTCCTGGCCGGCGAGGTTCCGCACGTGGGTTCTCAAGCTCTGCACATGTCGTGTGACGGCATCTTCGCGTGACCTCTCATCCGCGGCCGCAAGCGCCTGCTCGTAGCTGGCAAGCGACACCTTGGCATCGATCACGACATCCTTGTCGCCCGGCAGGCGGATGACGACGTCCGGCCGTTTGAGCTCGCCCAATTCGTTGCGCAGCGATGCCTGAACCACGTATTCGTGGTCCCTGCGCAGCCCCGAATCGGTGAGAACCCGTTCCAGGACGACCTCGCCCCAGTTTCCCTGCACCCGGGTGTCGCCCTTCAGCGCCCGGGTCAGGTTCTCGGCCTCGCGGTTGACCCGCTCGCTGGCATCCTGGAGATTGCGGACTTCAGTCAACAGCGACGCCCGGTCCTTGGCGTCGGTGGTGTAGACCTCCTCGACCTTGCGCTTGAAGTCGGTGATCTGCTCCTTGAAGGGCTTGAGGACGCTGGTGAGCAGCTCGGTGTTCGCGGAACGCAACTTCTGACCGTGGTGCTCGAAGATCTGGTTGGCGAGCAACTGGAACTCCTTCTTGAGCCCATCGCTCGCCTCCTTGAACAGCGCCTCCTTCTCGCGGAACCCCTTCTCGGCTTGGGCGAGTTGCGTTCGAATCTCGGTCAACTGCAGTTTGGCGGCTTGGGCATCGCTGCGAGCCGCAACACTTTCTTCCCTAATCTTCTCAAGTTGACTCGATAACTGGTTGTTTTCGCTTTGCAGACGGACAACAAGCGCCTTGGACACTTCGTGCTGTTCGGACAATTCCCTTAACGCCCCCAGGGCCTTGTCCAATTGCGCTTCCGCGCGCTCGAGGGAACGCGCACGGACCTCAAGCCGCTCCTCCATCAGGCGCTTCTCCATCGCCGCCGTCTCGGCTTGTCGGCTCACCGCCGCGTCGATGTCCCGTCGATAGCGCCTTCGCAACCAGGCTGCAGCGAGTACCGCACCGACCACGATGCCGGCCGCGAGTGTTGTTGCGATGATCTCGATGCCGTCCATGGCGTCTTCCTCTTGTGGCTAGTCTGGCAACTCCGGTGGCCCCCGCCTGAAGACCGGCGGACGTTTGTTCAGAAACGCGTCCACCGCTTCCTTGTGCTCTGCGGAGACGTACGCCTTGGCGAGCACCTCACCCTCGCGCTTCTGCACGAGCGCAATATCGGTCTCGGACCCGTTCTTGGTCAAGAGTTCCTTGACCCAGCGCAGGTGCGGCGCGGGGTTGGCCGCCATTTCCCGAGCCAAGGCGGATGCTTCCCCAAGCAGGTTGTCAGGCGTCGCCAACCGGTCCGCCAGCCCTAGGTCGAAGGCCTCCTTGCCGGAGTAGAGCCGACCCGTCAAGCACATCTCGCTCGCCCGACCCAGTCCGATCCGCTGCACCAGGAAGTGCGAACTGGCCAGTTCCGGCGTAACGCCCATCTTGACGAAGAACATGCCGAACTTGGCGTCCTCGGAAGCGACGATCACGTCCATCGGCAGGATCATGGTGGCACCAACGCCCACGCAAGCTCCGTTCACAGCGGCGATCAGAGGTTTCGAAGAACGAACGAGGCTGATCCAGTCGCCG
The DNA here is from genome assembly GCA_026706425.1 of Gammaproteobacteria bacterium. GTDB lineage: Bacteria > Pseudomonadota > Gammaproteobacteria > Pseudomonadales > Azotimanducaceae > VXYL01. The sequence continues at coordinate 2,086 of JAPOYW010000698.1, read as the reverse complement.
CCGCTGCGTTCCTCCTTGCGAGACGAATCCATCCTGGCCTTGAAGTTGTCCTTGATATCCGCGCCGGCGCAGAACCCGCGACCCGCGCCCGTGACCACCATGGCCCCGACCTCCGGATCGTCGTTCAAGGCGTTGATCGCCGCGTGCATTTCGCGGCTCATCTGGTTGGTCCAGGCGTTCAGTCTCTCCGGTCGGTTCAGGGTGATGACGGCGATGTCGTCGCCCTTCTCGACCTGGATCGTGTCGAATTGCTCCACGTTCAGTACCCGGTCGGTTCCCGTGCCGCCTCGGCTGTTCTGCGGGCCGCCGCGAGGTCCGTGGCCGCCGCCCGGGCAAGGAAGCCGCCGTCGGTCCCAAGTGTCACGAGGTTGAAACCCTGCTCCAGGTACTGCTGGGTCCGGGCCAAGCTGCCCGTGTGGATGCCCGCTGCGATGCCGTGTTCGCGGCATGCCGCGAGAATCTTGTCGACTGTCTCCACATGCTTGGGATTGTCGTCCTGGCCAGGTTTCAAGCCCAGTGCAAAGGCGAGATCCGCCGGACCGATGTAGATGGCATCGAGGCCCGGGGTCGAGGCAATCTCGTCGAGGTTGTCGATGCCTTCGGCGGTCTCCACCATCGCGATGCAGGCGATCTGGCTGTTGGCTTCTCCGGTGTAGCCTCGCCCGGCATACATGGCGGCGCGAATCGGACCGAACGATCGCAGGCCGTCGGGCGGGTACCGGCACGCAGAAACGGCGCGGGCAGCTTCCTCGCGGTTGTTGACCATGGGCACGATCACACCGTACGCCCCGGCGTCCAATGCCTTCATGATCTCGTAGGGTTCGTTCCACGGTACGCGCACCAGCGGAACGGAATCGGTCGTCGAAATTGCCGGCAGCATGTAGGTCAGGTCGTCGTAGCTCAACATGCCGTGCTGCAGGTCCACGCACAGCCAATCGAAGCCGAGGCTCGCCATGGTCTCCGCTGTGTAGGCGTTGCCGATGCTCAGCCAACCGCCGACCGTCGAGGCCCCCGAACGCCACGTTGCCAGTGCCTTGTTTTCTCTCATTCGCCTCCCTAAGAGTCGCGTCTCGCACGCCGGAAGTGGTTTGACCCGGGGGATTGTATAGAATCCTGCGGCTTCAAGAGGGTACGAACGAAGCGCCCGAACTGGAGGGGAATCCGTGTCAGAAGCGCAAGACGCGCCCGCGCCTGAACGCACCGGGGCCGTCTGGGATCCCGGGTTTGCCTTGAGACCCGAACTGGCGAACGCCATCGCGGAGGTCACCGCGCCCGGCAAACCCCATGAGACGCGCGTCGAGACCATCCGCGGCGTGGACTTCACGGTCTTCGCCAATGCTCCGAACAACCTGCGCGACCTCTACGCGAGCGCTCTGAACCACGCGCAGAAGGACTTCTACATCTACGAGGACGAGCGCTACACCTTCCAGGACATGTGGGACCAGGCGGCCCGATGCGCCAACCGCCTGCGGGCTCGCGGCATCGTGCCCGGCGACCGGGTCGGCATCGCACTTCGCAACTATCCCGAGTGGATCGCGGCTTTCATGGCCATCACCTCGATGGGTGTCGTGGCAGTTGCCATGAACGCATGGTGGTCGGGCGACGAACTCGTCTACGGCATCGAGGACAGCGGTTTGAAAATCCTGTTTACGGATGTCGAGCGCACGGAGCGGCTGGTGCCGTACTTGGAACGACTCGGCATCGAACTGGTCACCGTGCGACACCGTCACGCAGGGCTTGCCACCTGGGAGGATTTCACCGGAGGTGCATCCACCGAGATGCCGCAGCCCAAGACCGCACCGGAAGACAACGCCACCATCCTCTATACATCCGGCTCCACGGCTCACCCGAAGGGCGTCCTGTCGACCCACCGGTCGATCACCAACGCCCTCATGGGTTGGGAATCCGGCGGCGCCATCGCCATGGCGCTCAACCCGCAGATGGGTGCCGCCGTCGGCCGCGCCGCCCCGCCTCCTCAGAATCCGCCGGCCATCATCCTCACGGTGCCGTTGTTTCACGTCACCGGTCTCGTGGTTCAAACGCTGATGTCGTTCCGCCATGGCCGCAAGGTCGTCGGCAGGTACAA
>JAPOYW010000639.1 GCA_026706425.1 Gammaproteobacteria bacterium | reverse complement strand
ATGTGGACAAGCCCATGCGCGGCCACGGCCTGATGCAGGCCATCGCCCGCGTCAATCGGGTGTTCCGCGACAAGCCGGGCGGTCTGGTCGTCGACTATCTCGGTCTGTCCCATGAACTCAAGCAAGCACTGGCCACCTACACCGAGAGCGGCGGCACCGGCGAGACCGCCGTGGACAAGGCGCAAGCGGTCGCGCTCATGCTGGAGAAGCATGAGGTATGCCTCGGCTTGTTGCACGGCTTCGACTTCGGCGCATGGGTCACCGGCACGCCGACCGAACGCTTGGCGCTGCTACCGGCCGCGCAGGAGCACATCCTCGCCCAGGTGGACGGCAAGGACCGCTTCGTCGCTGCCGTGCGCGACCTGTCGCGGGCCTTCGCGCTCGCGGTGCCGAGCGACGAGGCGACACGCATCCGGGACGACGTCGGGTTTCTTCAGGCAGTCCAGTCCGTGCTCGCCAAGCGCGCTGCCATCGAGACCAGGCCCCAGGAGGAACTCGACAACGCGGTGCGCCAGATCATCTCTCGAGCGGTGGCGCCGGAAGGCGTAATCGACATCTTCGCCGCCTCCGGACTCCAGAAACCGGACATCTCCATCCTGTCGGACGAGTTCCTCGCCGAGGTGCGAGGCATGGAGCATCGCAATCTGGCCGTCGAACTGCTGCAGAAGCTGCTCAAGGGAGAGGTCGCCGCTCGGCGTCGCCGGAACGTGGTTCAGGCTCGGTCCTTCGCGGAGATGCTGGATATCGCAATCCGCCGGTACCAGAACCGGTCGGTCGCCGCAGCCCAAGTGATCGAGGAACTGATCGAACTGGCCCGTGAGATGCGCAAAGCCGGCGAACGTGGCGAGCAGCTCGGCCTGTCCGACGACGAACTTGCCTTCTACGACGCCCTTGAGACCAACGACAGCGCCGTCCAGGTGCTCGGGGACGAGACGCTGTGCGTCATCGCCCGCGAGCTCGTCCGAATCGTGCGCGCCAACGTCACCATCGACTGGACGCTGCGGGAGAACGTCCGCGCCAACCTACGCCGTCTAGTCAAGCGCATTCTGCGCAAGTACGGCTATCCACCCGACAAGCAGGAGAGAGCGACCAGTACGGTGATTGAGCAGGCGGAGATCCTGTCTGCGGGTTGGGCAGCTTGACCGGTTGGTGGGGTCGTGACTCGTCCCGCACCGTTGAATGCCAAGCGTTCAGCGGTCCGAGCGGTCCCCACCTTCATAGTCGAGCAAAGTTCCGGGCAAGGGCGTTGGGGGCGACCTTTTGTCGTCGCCCGCAAAGGTGGCACGGTACGGGACAAAGCCCGTCTACGGCTCGTCGGTCTGAGTCGGCGCCTCGCTGGATTCCTTGAGCAGGTTTGGGTTAACAGTTGGGTTGGATTGCGTCGGCGGGTGGGCTGATTCGTTTTTGCCGCAGGATTCGTCAGCCCTTCCACAAGTGCTGCACCTCCTCGTGGTCGAAGGACTCGACGGCGCGGCGAACACCGTGGACATCGCCGGGTGCAGAACCGGAAGATCTCGTATAGAACGGGGCGATCCGCTGGTCCTTCGTCGTGATGCGGTAGCGGCGCGTGGAGGGTATGTGCTCCACGAGTCCGTTCAACTGCGGGCGGCGCGGATCGTAGGTCGTGCGGTCGCACCCGTACGCCTCGACGGACAGGCCAAGCAGCGGCGCGACTGTCTCGCGCACTGTTGCGGTTCTGGAAGGCATTGACAAGCGCTGGAAGGAGAGCTGCGCGACCAGCAAGCCCTGCCACGCGCCGGTGCACCGAGGTGCGCTGCCGGTTCGGTCGGTGGAGGTTCGCAACCGTTCGTCCCCGATGTGGCAGTCGTGGCTGACGCTTTGGACGCGTAGCAGGCGCCGGATTGCGGCAAAGCCGATCGATTTGAGGGATCCTCGATGTTGGCGAGGCGCTGCATCAGCGTCCGGATGGGCGGGATGCCGTTGTCCATCCGAACCGGCGGATCGCTGCCACGAAGCTCCGCGTCCACAGTCACATTAGCGCCGACGACGGCAACGGTTCGCCGCGCAGCTGCGGAAGAAACACGCTTCCCACGCCGGACTGCAGCATCGGCACGCAAACGTTCAGGGAAAACTGGTCGATGCATTTGAGTTCCAGGGGCGTGCTCCGCTAGAGCACCTCGCCCGCTTCCCCTGTACGGCCAGCGACCCCTAGGCGACTGTGAAGGCGGCTTCACGCCGCAGAGCCGACCGGCGGTCGGTGTCCGCTAAACCGTCGGAGAAGGACAACGCATGCCTAGCAGGTCGTAGGCCGGGGCTCGCTGGCAATTGGTCGGAAAGAGGCTCCATAGATGCTTGGTTCAGGCCTCGCTCTCTGGGAACCAGCGAGCCGGGCGGTTCGTGCGCGTCTCACAATGCACCACGGGGTGCGTGCGGCTCATTCCAGCCTCGCCAAGACCCTACAAGGAGTGATAAGTTGATCTGGACCAACCCTCCATGGGACCCCATGCGCTGGCTCCACCTCTCAGACATTCACGTCGGCCAACCCGACCAGGCCCGGTCCAATGCAATGCGACTCCTCGTCGACGCCATCCAGGAACGCTCTGACAATGAACCTATCGACCTCGTCCTGTTTACAGGTGATCTCGCTTACTCAGGTCGCACCGAAGAGTACGCATCCTTAGTCGACGAACTCATCGAACCTCTTCGACGCCTGGAATGCACCCAACACGCACACTTCATCGCCGTCCCTGGCAATCACGACCTCGATTGTGACTGCTCTCATCCAATCGTCTGGGACATGCTCGGCCAACGCCGTCAGGAGAAGTTCTGGGAATCCGATCAAAAAGGCATTGACCTCCGCGCTGCCCGCGCACGAGGTTTCGACGCCTTCGCGACATTCCTCGATGCCAATAGCATCATGGGACCCGATCCAACTACTCAAGTCGGCAAGAGGTTGGATCTGGAGCTGCGCAACGGTGCGGTCACTGTGATCTGTCTCAACACAGCGCTGTTTTCGGACAAACATCTCTCGGCCGACGACGAACGTGAGGCATCTCCACTACCTGTTCAATCCCTGCGCGCTCTGGCAAACGAGGGCCAGCGAGCCAAGTCCACGTTGGTCCTCGGCCACCACCCCCTAGACTGGTTCGACAAACGAACTAAACAGAATTTCCTTTCCGCGCTTCGAGACCTAGGAGCCATTTACTTGCACGGCCACACGCACCAAATCGAAGGTCACTTCGGAAGCCACGCTCTTGCGAGTGTAGGTTTCGGTTCCGTTTACCCCTCTCACATCGACCATCAGCTCGCTCCATTCACCAGCACATTTGCCATCTGTCAGCTAGCAGAGGAACTTCACATTAGGTTCGTCTCTTGGGAGCCCGATTTCGGTGTCTGGCGCCCGTCTCAGAGCGTACCCGGCGACTTTAATGAGCCTAGCGACATGCTGTCTGACGCATACCGTGTTCCTGTTCCCAACACCAAGTCAACAACCGTAATGCGGTCAAACGCATTCCGTGAAGTCGAAACGCCCCTTCACTTGGATAGCCCCATCTGGATCGATGCCCCATATGTCGAGAAGTGGGCCATGCTGCTTGGACTCGTTGGCGAGGTCGAACAAGAACACGAGATCGTCCAGCAGACATTGAAGTCGGAGATCGGTGGCCAGGCCAGTTTCATTCTAACGGATCGCTACGGACGCCACGGTGTCCGGGCCTTCTCTGCCGAGACGACGATCATTACGTACGAGCACGTCGAAGCGGTCAACACAGAACTCGATACCCTCCAACTGGACTCCTACATTGTCGCCACATTGGGTAAGACTTCAGCGTCTGCTGCTGATCTTGCCGCCAATCTTCGGCGAACCAAGCGCATCACCGTTCTCGACGGCGTTTCTCTTGCCCGGCAACTAGCTTCTACATCGACCGTCAAAGATCTTCTGTCAGACCACTTGTCACCTCAATCGGCGTTTGTTCCTCAGCCCTTGATTGCGCCCAACGGCCTCGCCTTTCTCCTCGTCGCCGCTCCGACGGGAGATCGATACGTTGTCCTCGATCAAGACGGCGGCGTTCTCGGAGAACACACTGATCTTGTCCGCACCGTCCGCGAAAAGCTACCTCAGCTTGCCTCACTCCAATACGGTCTGCACTTATCCATCGATCCCGAACTGGCGCAAACACGAAATCCGTTTGATCGTGATGGCTACCTTCGTCGCTGCCTTTCCACCTACGATACGGCCAACTACGCTGGCCTAGCCGCCATTGGCATACGTCTTCCCGTCGAGTCCTTGCGCAAGATCTACGTGCCGACGGCAGCCAATGTCCAATCTGACCAGGCTGCCATGGAAGCCACGCACCGGGCCATTGACGACCTAGTGGAGGCACTCGGCCTCGACGAGGTACAGAAGATGCAGCTCGCCCGACAGATGAAGTCGACCTACGGCGTTCGGTCTACATCTGAAGTTGACGCAGCGAGCGGTCTCTACCAGGCGCTCTCGAACATCGTGCTCCTTGGCGACCCCGGCTCAGGCAAGAGTTGCTTCGTGCGAGCACAGGTCATGGCATATTGTGAGCCGCCAACCGGTGGTGACGGCGATTGGTACTCTCAGCATGTCCCTGTGTTCCTTCCCCTCGCAGAGTATTCGGATGCACTCGCCGAGAACAGCCCAATTCTCAACCACTACGTTGCCCACGCCCAAAGCCAACAGCTCGCCCTCGACCTTCCGCAATTGAAGATTCTGCTTTCGCGAGGGAAAGTTGCGTTCTTTTTCGACGGGCTCGACGAGATTGGCTCCATCGCCACTCGACAGGATGTCGTTGCCCAGCTAGCTGATCTCCTTTCGGCTTACGCCCCCTTGGGCAATCGTTTCGTGCTCACTTCTCGTCCCGCAGCTGTCAGAGACCTCGATCTTCCTCCGGGACTCACAAGTCTGTCTTTGCAGGGCTTGACTGACAACGAAATCCGATTGCTAGCCACCCGACTATTTGAAGGTCGATATCCAGCCGGAACTGCGATAACTGAACAAGATCAACGAGTTATTGACACTATACTCCAAGATTGCGAAGCCAAGCCTGGGATCAGACGACTGGCACGAAATCCACTGCTACTCACGTTGCTGGTGTTCATCTACGAGAATAGCGGTTCCTTCGCAGCCCGCCGCCACCTCATCTACTCGCAGGCGGTTAAGACGCTCGTATCTGTACGCCATCGCGACATCCTTCGCGCCAGACTCTCCGAAGCTGACCTCCGCACGCGTCTCGGACGCCTCGCCGTTGCCATCTTCCAACGCCAAGTCAGTCCCCTTCCAACCCGTGGCGAGGTCGCCAGCTTCCTCGAGCAACAACTTCCCCTCAAACACGATGCCCTCAATCAATTCGTCCAAGACGTTGCCGAAATCACCGGCCTCCTGATCGTACATCCACGCGGCGTCCACCATGACAAGGATTTGGTCTCCTTTATGCACCACTCCTTCCTCGAGTACTACACTGCACTAGGTCTTCTCGAAGACGACGCTGACATTGAAGAAGCCTTCGCATACGCTCTAACGCCCCGCTGGTCCGAGATCGTTACGCTGATGTTTGGAATCCTCGACGAGCAGATAGATGTAACTGAACGACTGCGACAACTCGGAACCCGGCAAACCGACTCCGACATCATTACGGTCAGGCGACTGGCGATTGCCCTAGATTGCGCCCTAGAGTGCGATGTTCCGCCTGAAGCAGCCCAACTCTATCTGGCGAACGAAGTCAATGCCATCATGGCGGAGGGCCCCGGGCTCTACGACCTCGTCAGGCAGCTCTCGTGGGTGCTTCAGCGCAAGAATTTGAAATGGAGCGCGAAGTGGGTTGGTATCCTCACTAGGCTCTTGCTCGCTTGCGACCAAGCTGGTGCGCAACTCTCGCCGGGCCTTGCCCGTCGAGCCATCGAACTGGTTGATGACTTCAAGACACCCGACGACATCCGGCGTCAGGCCATGCGTTTCTTTGGCCAGGCTTGTCCAACCACGTCCGATGCGGCCGAGGTAATCGCCAATCAG
>JAPOYW010000412.1 GCA_026706425.1 Gammaproteobacteria bacterium | reverse complement strand
GTCTCACCTTCCTCTCCGATGTGTGAGGAGTGATCGGCTCTCTTAGTATGCCGGTCTACGCGCCGTGTCAACGAAAGGAGGCGGACATCGGGATGCCCAGGGGCCGGAGTTCACCCAATATTCCATCGCGACACAACGCGAAGATTACCCGTCCCTAGACCGCTGGGTTGCCCGTCCCTGCCCTTGCCTCAACTCGTGGGTCTTGTCCACCGAAAAGTCGCCGAACGCTTCCCCAGCGCCCCCTGGCCACCGTACAACCACGTCGTGCAATCGGGACTCGCCGCCGACACCGAAGTGAACCCGCGGGTCATTCGACGCGAGGTAGCTTGCCGATGGCTGCACGTCCCGGCTGAGTCGTCGCCCACCAACCGTGGCGGAGACCGTGGCCCCGTGGGCATCGCGACCCAGCGCCGTTAGGACTCGGAACCGCGCCCAACTGCCGCGATTGGCGCGGTTCATCAACACGTACGTAGGAGCGTCCCGATTGATCACCACCAGGTCGATTCCCCCGTCGTTGTCGACGTCCCCGAAAGCCACTGCGCGGCTGGTGTGAACCAGTCCGGGCGAGACGCCCCCGGTCGGACCGAGTTCATCGAAACGGATGGCATCGCCATCGATTGATCCCCGGTAGAGCGTGTTGGGCTCAGCGTAGCCGTCGCCTTCGGCCGGTCCCGACAAGGCGATCTTGCCATTTGCCTCGTAGAGATCGAGGCGTCCGTCGTTGTCGAAATCAGCGAGCGCTACGCCGAACCGAGTGTGACGCAGGCTGGTCGTCCCTAGACCGATCAGACGCGTCGCATCGAAAAAGTACGACCCTTCGTTGCGGAAGAAGGAGTCCGTCTGCCGTTCGAGGTTGACCACGAGAAGATCGCTGTCGCCGTCGTCGTCCACATCCGCCGAAGCAACGCCCATGCCGGCCTTTTCGATTCCGTCCGAGTCCATGGCGCAACTCCACAGCACGCATTCCTCCTCGAAGCGCAGGTCACCGGCATTCATCCAGAGTTGATTCGTGGTCCCGTCGTTGGCCACGAACAGGTCGGCCAAGCCGTCGGCATTGAAGTCGGCGGCCACGTTGCCAAGCCCGTTTCCGAAAGCGATATCGATTCCCGCCGCCTTCGTGACGTCCGTGAACGTTCCGTCGCCGTTGTTTCGGTATAGCCGGTCCATTGCCGGTACGCCGTAGGCGGTCGGTCCGCAGTAGGTGACGTAGAACGTCTTCACATAGCACTCGCGTTCGATCTCGGGGGTCCAGTTGATGTAGTTCACGACGAATAGATCCAGATCGCCGTCGAGGTCCAAGTCGGCGAAGTTCGCCGCCGTACTCCACCTCGGGTCGCCGACTCCGCTCTCGGCCGTGACGTCGGTGAACGATCCCGTGCCGTCGTTCTGGAGCAGAACGTTGGGACCGAGGTTGGTGACGTATAGGTCGATGTCGCCATCGTTGTCGTAGTCCCCCGCCGCGACGCCCATACCGTAGCCCCGATCACCTGCCCCGGCAGCGCCGTCCACTTCGTCGAAATAGCCGTCGCCGCGGTTCATGTAGAGTCGATTCGCCGAGAATTCCGCCGCCAGAGTCCTGTCCACCCGGCCGCTCTGGACCAGGTATGCGTCGAGGTCGCCATCGCCGTCCAAATCGGCGAGCGCGACCCCGCCACCCATCATCTCGGGCATCATCGGACGCCCGTCGAAGCCGGAGTGATGGTTGAAGACGATCCCACGCTCGTGGGCTTCCTCGCTGAACCACGCGGTCTCGGATTGCGTACATCCCGACGCCAACGCGACTAGGCTGCACAATCCAAGGCATGCCCGCCCCTTGATCCAAATCATCCGGATGGTTCTCCGGGCTCGTTCCCCTCCCGTTCTCGCAGCCGGATCTCAGTGCGGCGAAGTTCCGCCGGGCTCCCGCCGGACTCCCTTGCCTGATCCTGCGTCCGCCGGGCTTCGTCGATGCGACCCACCTCGGCAAGACTACGGGCGAGGAACACGTGGCCAAGCGCGAAGTGCGGCTCGATCTCGGTCACTCGTCTGAACGACTCGGCCGCATCGTCGTACGCCGACAGTTCGATTTGCGCCAAACCCAAGTAGAACAGAGTCGTGCGTTTCCCGGGTTCGAACTGCAGAGCCGATTCGAACGCGGCCTTGGCGTCCTCGTATCTGTCCATCCCGAACAGCAGTCGACCTCTTTGTTCATGCGCGTAGCCGCTGCTGGGACTCAACTCGATGGCCTGCTCGACGTGGTTCAGCGCCGTCTCAAGGTCACGCTCGTCGCGCAGCAAGTTGGCGATCGTCAGGTGGAACGGTGCGAAACTCGGCCTGAGGTCCAAGCCGCGTTGAACCGTCGCACGGGACTCCACCGGTCGACCCGCGCGGTCATGGGCAATGCTTAGCGAGTTCATCAGATTGCAGGCCAGGAAGAACTCCTCCTCCCGACTACAGTGTTCCTCCGGGTGATGCTGCTGGAGGCGTTGCAGGATCGCCAACGCCTCGTCTACGCGACCCGAGACCGAAAGCTCCTTGGCCAGCATGTAGCTCGCGTGGCCTCGCACGTGCGCGTTGCGCTGGTCCCGGCGTTCGTCCGGCCAGGCAAGCGGCTGGGCCTCGCGTCCCCTGGCCATGGCGGTCCGGGCTTCGTCCAGGCGTCCGGCCGCCCGCAGGGCCTCGCCATGGGTTCGATGAACGTAGGGATGGTCAAACCCTGCGGCCAAGGGTTCGAGGATTTCAAGGGCGTCGCGGAATTCGCCAACCGCCATCAACGACTGTGCGCGTCCGAAGGCCGCATGGGCGCTTGCGTGTAGCTCGCTTGCTCGCCGATAGGCGTACATTGCTCCGAGGTGGCGATTGGATTTCAGGAGCCACGAGCCTCGCGTTAGCCAAGCTGGTGCGTACCCGCCATCGATTGCGAGCGCTTGATCAAGAAGCTCGAGTGCTTGTTCGTATTCGCCGTCCTCTGCGAGGAGGTGAGCATGGAAGTACGGCCACCGGAAGTCCCCGGGGTCAAGCTGCGACGCCTGCTCGTAGGTGGCGATGGCCGCTTCGCGAAAGCCGTTGACCTCGTAGGCCATCGCCAGGCGACCACGTATCGTTCCCGATGTCGGAACCGTGCGAACAGACTGGAACAAGGCCGCCAAATGCTCCGCGACATCCTGGTCTTCGGAGTCGAGTCCCGCGTCGACGGGTTCGTCAACGGAATCCGTTACGAACTTGGAGCAGGCGCCCAGAAGCAGGGATGCCAAGGCGATGGCCACAACGGTTTGCATGGCCGGGACAGTCTACGGAAAACGGCGCGATCAAGCGCCCCAATGCCAGCCGGCAGGAGAAATCACCCACCGTCCAGCGGGTGACGGATGCTCACCTTGCGGTCTATCGATAGCCCCTCGACACGCGAGGCGTGGCCACCCGGACCGGGCCAGACAACATCAACCGCCGTGATGTGGTCATCCTCCCCGAGTCCGAAGTGGAGCGTCGCCGGTCCATGGGACAGGTAGCCGTTGCCTAGCTGGGCCTCCTGGAACTGGGTGCCGGACGCAGAGGTTACCCGGACCTTAGCGCCGATCGCTTCGGGATTTCCGTCGAGCCCCGCGAGGTCGATGGCGATGTAGTGGTTGCCGTTGTCGTGATCGTTGCGGAAAACGGTTGGCGACTTCCCGTTGTTGGCAATAAAGATGTCCACCCAGCCGTCGTTATCGTAGTCCGCACAGACCACTCCCCGGCCCTGGTCCGTGTGCACAACGCCGAGTTCGGTCGCCCTTTCCGTGAAGGTGCCGTCGCCGTTCGACATGAACAGTACCGAGGGATCCGTCCTGAATTGCGAACGGCCCTGCTCCCGATGGCCGTTGGTGTGGAAGATGTCCATGTACCCGTCGTTGTCGAAGTCGGCGAAACAGGCGCCCCAGCCCCAATGGCCCTCCCGCACCCCCGCCTCTTCCGTGACGTCGACAAAAGCGCCGAACCCGTCGGCGTTCTGGTAGAGACGGTTGCCCGAGCCGTTTCTTTCCACGTCCGGATCCCAGATGCTGGTCACGAACCAGTCGAGGTCGCCGTCGCGGTCGTAGTCGGTGACGGCATTCCCCATTCCGTTCTCGTCGGAAATCTCGTCGGACGTCAAGTCGAGAAAGAGATTTCCCCCGAAGGCGTTCATCAGGACCTGGCTCGACTCGAAGTCGTTGGCCATCAGGAGGTCCGGGTCGCCGTCGTCGTCGAAGTCCGCGAAGATCGGCGTAAAGGAGTACTCCGACTCCAGGCGGTTCCCTGAAATCGCCGATGCCACGGGTACGCGGTAGCTTACGTCGAGGTACCGGCCCCCGCCTTTGTTTTCCCAGAGGTACTCCTGCTGGCCGCCGATGTACCCGGTGCCCCAATGGGCGAAGAAGAGGTCCAGGTCGCCATCGAGGTCGTAGTCTCCAGCCGCCATCGAGAAAGTCGCGCGCTCGTTGTCGATGTTCGTCGCGTCGTCGCCCGGGACGAATCTCCCGTTGCCTTCGTTGATGAAGACTTCAACGCCCGCTTCCTGGGCCGAGACGAAGTCCTTGAAGCCGTCGCCGTCGACATCGACGAAATACCCTGCGATGTCCATCGACGACGGCACAATCCCGCTTGATTCGCGCTTGTTGAACCGTGTGCCGTCGAACCCGAAGAGCTCTCCGATCTTCTGTTGGCCGTAGGCGACGTAGAGGTCTAGACGGCCATCCTGGTCGATGTCGGCAAGCGCCAGTCCCCCGCCGAGCTCCTCGATTTCCGTGGCCGTGTCGTCGCCAGGGACTTCGTAGCAGAGCCCGAGCGCCTCGGTGACGTTGCTGAAGATGCCGCTGCTCGGCTGGCAATGATCCAGCGAACCCGGCTCTTCTGTAACGGAACCGCCTCCGCCCGAACCACCGGTTCCGCCGGTTCCGCCTGTGGGGCTCGGCGGCGTGCCCCCGCCGCCACCGCCCCCGCCTCCGCAGGACACGATCGCAAACAAGGCGACACTCGACACGACCCGGGGAAGCGTGTTCACGGGTGCTCGATGGTGATGCGCTGGTCGACGCCGACGTTGTGAAGCGTGCTGCGCGGCAAACCGTCTCCCGGCCACCGCACCTCGATGCTGTCCACCTCGTCGGCCAGACCCAACCCGAAGTGCAGCGTCGCGGGGCCTTGCGACAGGTACCAGGTACCTAGCTGGACTTCCTGGAGTTGAGTTCCCGATTCCGTCTCGACGGTGACCCGGGCACCGACGGCATCGCGGTTGGCGGCCAACCCAGTGAGATCGATTGCGAGGTAATGGTGATCGTTGTCCGTGACGTTCTCGTACACCGTCGGCGCTTTGCCGCTGGTCGCCACAAGGATGTCGACCCGGCCGTCGTCGTTGTAGTCCGCGCACACCGTTCCTCGGCCCTGGCCTTTGTGGGTGACCCCCGACGAGAATGCGCGCTCCGCGAAACTGCCGTCGCCGTTGGACATGAACAGGCGCGACGGGTCGTCTTCGTAGCGTTCGTCCACGTCCGGATAGCCGTTGGTGTGGAACAGATCCACGTGGCCGTCGTTGTCGAAATCCGCGAAGCAGCTTCCCCACCCCCAGTCGCCGTTTCGCACGTTGGCCTCGTCGGTAGCGTCCTCGAAGTTCCCGAGCCCATCCATGTTCCGATAGAGGCGATTGCCGGTATCGGAGCCGACATCGTTGTCACCGCGTTCCAGGGTATGGATGCTCGACACGAACCAGTCGAGATCGCCGTCGCGGTCGTAGTCGGCGACGGCGCCGCCCATGCCGTTCTTGTCGTCGATGACGTCGGTCGTCGCGTCGACGAACCGGATCCCCGCCTCGTTGCGGAGCACCTGGCTGGTCTCGGCATCGCTCGCGAGCAGCATGTCCGGGTACCCGTCGTCATCGATGTCGGCAAAGGTCGGGGTAAACGAGAATTCCCCGTAGAAACCCGGATGCTGCTCGAACGGCTCGGCACGGATTGCCACGCTGTCGCTGATGTCCACGAAGACGCCGCGGCCATTGTTCTGCCATAGGTATTCGGTCAGCACCTCGCCGACCGCCGCCACGCCGTCCCAGTGCGAGAAGAAGAGGTCCAAGT
>JAPOYW010000450.1 GCA_026706425.1 Gammaproteobacteria bacterium | reverse complement strand
TCTTCGAGGGGGAACTCGAGTCCCTGCGCCGCATCAAGGACGACGTGACCGAGGTCCGCAACGGTCTCGAGTGCGGAATCGGGGTGCGCAACTACAACGACGTGCGCGTCGGCGACCTGATCGAGGTGTACGAGTCGAGGACCGTCGCAAGAGCGCTCGGCGTCGAGTTGCGCCCGCAGGAGCCGGCGATGGCCGCGTCAGAAACGGTTGTATGACGCCCGATCGCGCAGAACGCATAGCCGACTACATACGCGCGGAACTCGCCTCGGTCGTTCTGAGGGAGATGCGGGACCCACGCGTTTCCATGCTGTCGGTAACCGATACCCAGGTGAGCCGCGACTTCGCAGTGGCCGATGTCTATGTGGCGTCGGTAGCGGCGACGGACGAGGCTGCGCAGGAGGACCTGGTGTCCGTGCTGAACAACGCGGCCGGGTTCCTGCGTAGCGCCGTTGCCAAGCGACACGGATGGCGGAAGACGCCCAAACTGCGTTTCCACTACGACGATCTGCCCGAACGGGGCGCGCGCATCGGCGCGCTGATCGATCAAGCGGTGCGCGCGGATCAGCGCAATGAACGGGCAAGGAGAACCCGGGATGGCGCGTAGACGTCGCGGCCGAGACGTCAGCGGCGTCGTCGTCCTGGACAAACCCCGGGGGATGAGTTCCAACGACGCGGTGCAACGCGTCAAGCGGCTGTTCTCGGCGCGCAAGGTGGGTCACACCGGAAGCCTGGATCCGCTCGCCACGGGCGTACTGCCGTTGTGCCTCGGCAACGCCACCAAGTTCTCGCAGTATCTCCTGACCTCGGACAAGACCTACGTGGCGACACTGCGACTCGGGGTGTCAACGGACAGCGGCGACGCGGATGGTCAAGTGCTCGAGCAACGCGACGTGGGGGAGATGCCCCGGCAACGCATCGAAGAGGCACTCGACGATTTTCGCGGCGACATCGAACAGGTGCCTTCGATGTTCTCGGCGGTGAAGCACCAGGGCAAGCCGCTCTACAAGCTGGCCCGGCAGGGCATCGAGATCGAGCGGGAAGCAAGGCCCGTCACCATCTACAAGAACGAGATCGTCGATTTTTCCGGTGACCGACTTACCCTCGAAGTCCATTGCAGCAAGGGCACCTACGTGCGCACGATTGCCCATGACCTAGGCGAGCAGCTAGGTTGCGGTGCCCATGTCGCGGCGCTGCGTCGTACCACTGCAGGTCCCTACCGGGAAGACGACCTGGTCACCTTCGACGACATGTCCCGAATGGCCGAACTCGGTCGACTCGACGAGCTGCTGCAGCCGGTGGCGACCACCGTGGGCCAGTGGCCGACGGTGGAACTCGCGGGTGCCCCCGCGTTCTATCTCAAGCAGGGGCAACCGGTGCTGGTGCCGCACGCGCCGACCGAAGGCTGGGTACGCCTGTACGAACAGGAGAACAGTGACGGTCGTTTTATCGGAGTTGGCGAAATCTTGGGCGATGGCCGCGTAGCTCCGAGGCGGCTGATCGTCTAATGGATCAATACCCAAGGGAAAACTGTACATATGCGCGGTGCCCTGGGTTCAATTCAAGGCATATTGGAGAAGTGAAATGGCACTAACGGCCGAAACCAAGAAAAAGATAGTTGAAGACTATCGATTGGGTGACAACGACACCGGATCACCGGAAGTGCAAGTGGCGTTGCTGACCTACAACATTAATTCGCTCCAGGAGCATTTTCGGGCCCACGGCAAGGATCACCATTCTCGCCGGGGCCTGATTCGCATGATTAACCAACGTCGCAAGCTCTTGGATTATTTGAAAGGAAAAGATCAGCATCGGTACTCGTCGCTGATCGCCCGCTTGGGTTTGCGCCGATAATGCGACCGCTTCGCGGTCGCCCGAGAGTCCGCTTACGCGGATTCTCCTGGCGGAAGTCAAGCTGGCCAAAATGAACAGAGGAAAGGAGAAGGAAATTGAATCCAGTAAGAAAGGAATTCCAATTCGGCGAACATCGAGTCGTCCTGGAAACCAACAAGATTGCAAAGCAGGCGACGGGAAGCGTCATGGCGACCATGGGCGACACCGTGGTTCTGTGCACGGTAGTTGCCAACCCCAATCCGAATCCGGGGCAGGACTTTTTCCCACTAACGGTGAACTACCAGGAGAAGTCCTACGCGGCGGGCAAGATCCCTGGCGGTTTCCTGCGTCGGGAAGGACGACCCTCCGACAAGGAAACGCTGACCTCGAGATTGATCGACCGGCCGATCCGACCGTTGTTCCCCGATGGTTTCATGAATGCGGTGCAGGTCATCGTGACGGTCATGTCGGTAGACAGGGATATGGATCCCGACGTGATTTCATTGATCGGGTCCTCCGCGGCGCTTGCGGTATCGGGGATCCCGTTCAATGGACCGATCGCGGCGGCGCGGGTTGGCTACTCGGAGGGTCGCTACCTGTTGAATCCCGGCTACGAGCAATTGTCCGAATCGGCACTCAACATGGTCGTGGCGGGAACCGAATCGGCAGTCCTGATGGTCGAGTCGGAAGCCAAGGAACTGTCCGAAGACCAGATGCTCGGCGGCGTGCTCTTCGCGCACCAGGAGATGCAGATTGCCATTGCCGCCATCAAGGAACTTGGCGCCGAAGCGGGGAAACCCAAGTGGGATTTCGAACCGGCCGTCGTCGATGCCGGATTGGCCGAGAAGGTCGACGCCTCGGTTCGGGAAGATCTTGCCGGCGCCTACCGAACCACCGACAAGCAGGAGCGCCAGGCGAAGGTCCGGGCGGCACGCGATTCGGTCTTGGAGCAGTGCGGGGGCGAGGACGGCGAATACACCGATGACGACGTCGTCGAGGCGTTCTACAAGCTCGAGAAGAGTCTCGTGCGGGAGAGCGTGCTTGCGGGCGAGCCGAGAATCGACGGTCGCGACAACAAGACGGTTCGGCCGATCAGCGTCGAGGTGGGGATCCTTCCCAAAACCCACGGTTCGGCCTTGTTCCAACGCGGCGAGACCCAGGCCATCGTCGTGGCGACGCTCGGTACGCTGCGTGACGCGAAACTGGTCGAGACCCTCGAGGGGACGTTCAAGGACCACTTCATGCTGCACTACAACTTCCCGCCGTACAGCGTCGGCGAGGAAGGTTTCCTAGGCGCCCCCAAGCGCCGCGAAATCGGGCACGGCAATCTCGCCCGGCGGGGCATCACGGCATGCCTGCCGTCCGAGGAGGACTTCCCCTACACGGTCCGCGTCGTGTCGGAGATCACCGAGAGCAACGGGTCGAGTTCCATGGCGAGCGTCTGCGGCAGTTCCCTCGCCCTCATGGACGCCGGAGTGCCCATGCGGGCGCCGGTGGCGGGCGTCGCCATGGGCCTGGTGAAGGAAGGCGACCGGTTCGCCGTGCTGACCGACATCCTCGGCGACGAGGACCACCTCGGTGACATGGACTTCAAGGTCGCCGGCACCGCCCACGGCGTGACGGCGCTGCAGATGGATATCAAGATCGACGGCATCACCGAAGAGATCATGGAAACCGCCCTCGAGCAAGCCCTCGAAGCACGGGTTCACATTCTCGGCGAAATGAACAAGGTGATCGCCAAGTCGCGGGACACCGTCTCCGACAACGCACCGTCGATGGTCGTGCTCAAGGTGGACCCGGAGAAGATCCGGGACATCATCGGCAAGGGAGGCGCGACGATCCGCTCCATCACCGAGGAAACGGGAGCGGAAGTGGACGTCGAGGACGACGGCACCGTCCGCATCTACGCGGCGGACGGCGCATCCAAGGACGCCGCCGTCGCCCGGGTAGAGGAAATCACGGCAGAGGCGGAGGTGGGCCGCATCTACCAGGGACGGGTCGAGCGCATCGTCGACTTCGGGGCCTTCGTCAACATCCTCCCCGGCAAGGACGGCCTGCTGCATATCTCGCAGATCGCCGAAGAGCGCGTCGAGAAGGTCACCGACTACCTCGAGGAGGGCCAAGAGGTCGAGGTTGTCTGCCTTGACACCGACCAGCGCGGCCGCATCAAGCTGTCCATGAAAGAGGTTCAGAACTACGCGACGGCGGGCTAGACCAACGTTCTCCGGAGGCGGCGCGCGCACCCGCAGGGGGCACGGATCGTAGGGGACGGGCTTGTCCCGTCCCGTTCTACGGGGATCGATCCACGCGCAGCGTGTGAGCGATCCTCCTCAGATCCTCCCAGTCGTGCCACTGGGATCCCGTGAGATACAGCGTGATTCGGCCATGGGTGTCGCCGCCGACGCTGATAGCCAGCGTTCGCAACTCCGTCTGGGACTCGGCGTGGTGCCAGTCGACGGTGACCTCGTCCGCTACCACTCCGCCGTGGAGCGTGGTCGTACCGTCGCTGCACGCCGTTGTGACCAGCTCCGGCGAGACCGCGTTGCGGGACTGGTCCGGGACGTTTCCGTACTCGCACAGCTCCGGGTCGTCGCCGAAGTGGTACGCCGTGTCGCTGCCGGCCCGCAAAGCGTATTCGAACTCGGCCTCGGTCGGCAGCCGGTACCGGCCGCCGGTACGCAGGCCGAGCCATGCACGTAGGCGTTCGCCGCATGCCAATCGATGCAGGACGCCGGAAAGTCGCCGCGGAACTCCCGTCCGAGGTTTTTCCAGGTGCCCGCCTCTTCGGCCGCCCAGACGCCGTCCCCGTCCGGGTCGGAGATACACCCGCCTGGCATCTCGTAGCCGCTGTCCTCGACGAAGCGCGTGAACTGGTCGTTCGTCACCTCGAATACGCCCAGGGCGAACGCGGGCACGGAGACCCGGACGCGCTTGCCGCCCGGACCTTCGAGATCGTCTTCATCGTGATTGCGCGAGTCGAGGTCGCGCCCGGGCTCGTCCGGAGGCGACCCGCGCATGAAGTGACCGCCGGGAACCACCACCATCTCAGGGTAGGTCGAGCAGTCCCTGAATCGGGGTGGGTCGGATTCCGTTTGGGCATGGACCGGAGCCGCCAGCAGGACCAATGCGGCAACGGTCCGCACCGCGTTCAGCGAGACGGCCATCAGTCGCTACGATTCGCGACGAGGTCGTCCACTACCGCGGGGTCGGCCAACGTTGATGTATCCCCTAGATCGTCGACCTCGCCGGCCGCGATCTTGCGCAGGATGCGTCGCATGATCTTGCCGGACCGTGTCTTCGGCAGGCCGGGCGCGAGCTGGATCACGTCGGGCCTGGCGATGGGACCGATCTCCGTGCGCACCTGTTGGACGAGTTGGTTGATCAGGGCGTCGCCTGCGTTGATGCCGGCCATCAGGGTCACGAAGGCGTAGATTCCTTCGCCCTTGATCGGATGCGGAAATCCGACCACGGCGGCTTCCGCGACGGCGGCGTGCAGCACGAGGGCGCTTTCCACCTCTGCCGTGCCGAGTCGGTGGCCTGAGATGTTCATCACGTCGTCGACGCGCCCGGTGATCCAGTAGTAGCCGTCCGCATCCCGACGTGCACCGTCGCCGGTGAAGTAGAAGCCGGGATAGGTGGCGTAGTAGGTGTCCACCACCCGCTGGTGATCGCCGTAGACGGTGCGGATCTGCCCAGGCCAGGGGGCGGCGATGACGAGATTGCCGGACGCCTCCGTCTCCTCGATGACATTGCCGTCCGGGTCGACCAGGGCCGGTTGGACGCCGAAGAAGGGTCGCGTCGCGGAGCCCGGCTTCAGGTCGGTGGCGCCGGGCAGCGGCGTGATCATGATGCCGCCGGTTTCGGTCTGCCACCAGGTATCCACCACCGGACAGCGGCGTTCGCCCACCACGCCGTGGTACCACTCCCAGGCCTCCGGGTTGATGGGTTCCCCCACTGTTCCGAGAACCCGAAGACTGTCCCGCGAGGTGCACGTGACGTAGTCATCGCCCTGGCCCATCAGTTGGCGAATAGCGGTGGGTGCCGTGTAGAAGATGTTGACCTCGTGCTTGTCCACGACCTGCCAGAACCGTGAAGCATCCGGATGGGTCGGCACGCCCTCGAACATCAGCGTCGTGGCGCCGTTGGCGAGGGGACCGTAGACGATGTAGGAATGGCCGGTGACCCAGCCGACGTCGGCGGTGCACCAGTAGATGTCGCCGTCGTGGTAGTCGAACACGTGCTGATGGGTCA
>JAPOYW010000242.1 GCA_026706425.1 Gammaproteobacteria bacterium | reverse complement strand
TCGGCGGGCGGCCGCGCCGCTTCGGGGCCGCCTGCTCCACCTTCGCCTTCGGCGGACGGCCGCGCCGCTTCGGGGCCGCCTGCTCCACCTTCGCCTTCGGCGGACGGCCGCGCCGCTTCGGGGCCGCCTGCTCCACCTTCGCCTTCGGCGGACGGCCGCGCCGCTTCGGGGCCGCCTGCTCCACCTTCGCCTTCGGCGGACGGCCGCGCCGCTTCGGGGCCGCCTGCTCCACCTTCGCCTTCGGCGGACGGCCGCGCCGCTTCGGGGCCGCCTGCTCCACCTTCGCCTTCGGCGGACGGCCGCGCCGCTTCGGGGCCGCCTGCTCCACCTTCGCCTTCGGCGGACGGCCGCGCCGCTTCGGGGCCGCCTGCTCCACCTTCGCCTTCGGCGGACGGCCGCGCCGCTTCGGGGCCGCCTGCTCCACCTTCGCCTTCGGTGGCCGACCGCGGCGTTTTGGCGGAGTTGCTTTCGCCGCCTGCTTAGGTGGCCTTCCTCTACGCTTCTTCGCGGGCCCACCCGTTCCCGTTCCGTCGCCCCTTGCCGCAGCATCCATCGCACATTCTCCCAGAACCGCCGAAGGTCACAACCGAATAATATTTGATCAAGAAAAAATGTCCAGCATCGAAACGAGCGCCCGATCCCACGGGACTTGATTTTCCTACTCGTTTAATGCGTCGGCGATAGCCCGCCTTATTCCGGCAACACTCCTCGCACCATTGATCCGCGTGTACCGAACACCCAACGCGGGCGTCCCCTCTTCATAGAAACGTGTCAAAGGGCGGGTTTCCTCGTGATAGACACGCAGCCTTTCGCGAATCGTCTCTTCCTTGTCGTCGTCCCTTTGGGTCAACGGTTCGCCGGTGTCGTCATCCAGGCCAGGCGTCGCCGGTGGATTGAACCTGACGTGATAGGTGCGGCCGCTCTTCTCGTGAACTCGCCGACCTGACAAGCGTTCCACGACGACGTCGTCCGGCACGTCGATTTCCAAGACCTGATCGATACCGATCTCCGCTTCCACCACTGCCTCCGCCTGGGCAACGGTCCTCGGGAAACCGTCGAATAGAAACCCGTTTCGGCAATCCGGCGAGTCGATGCGCTGCTTGACCAAGTCCACGATGAGCTTGTCGTCGACCAGTTCGCCGGCATCCATTGTCGCCTTCACTCGCCGGCCAAGCGGAGTTCCCGCAGCCACGGCTGCTCTCAACATCTCCCCGGTCGATATCTGCACGATGCCAAAGGCCTCGCAGATGAATGCCGCCTGTGTCCCTTTCCCGGCCCCCGGCGGGCCAAGCAGTATGATCTTCATCGGTCAATTGGCCCTGCGAACAGCCAACCACGACCGTAGCACTGGCGAACCGTAGTCACAGGGTGCGGACACGTCTTACATCGTGGACATCGGGGACGCGGCGGATATTGTCGATTGCGCTCGCAAGCTGGGCAAGGTCGTCCACGTGGAGTTCCAGTGACAGCGTCGCGCTCTTGCCCGGTATTTCGGCACGTGCATTCGTCGCCACGACGGAAATGGATAGTTCGGCGATGGCTGCTGCCACATCACGAAGCAGGCCGTCGCGGTCCTTTCCCTTTATGACGATGCCCTGGAATGTTCCCGTATCTGCATCCGGTTCGCCTGGCAGCGTTGCTTCGCCCGATGAGTTGGACACCAGCTTCAGCAGGTCGATGACGAGTTGGTCTCCAACGCCGACGGCCAGCATCAAGGCATCTTCGCTGCCGTAGCCCGCCCGCGCGGCCAGATCGGCGAAGTCGTCCGTGAAGCCAAGCCGAGCCGCACTCTCCTCCAGCAGTGCACGACCGGCATTTGCGTTCGATTCGGTCAGTTGGTTCCTGAACCACGACTGTACCTTCGAACGCGCACGCGACGTGTTCACATAGCCCAGCGCGGGATTCAGCCAATCGCGTCGGGGTTCCTCGGTGTCCCCCGTTTCGATCTCGACGCACTCGCCAGTACTCAGCCGACGATTGAGCGGAACCCGCCGACCGTCGACCCTCGCGCCACGACAACGGTGTCCTATCTCGGTGTGGATGCGGTACGCGAAATCCACCGGCGTCGCGTTGGGAGACAGATCCAGAACATGCCCCTGGGGCGTCGTCACGAATACCCGATCGTGATTGAGTTGTTCGCCGTTGACGCGCAGACCAAGGTCGTCGTGCCACTCCAATACGCTGCGCAACCAGTCCATCTTCCTGGATTGCAGCGCACCTTCGCTGCCGTCCTTGTATGCCCAGTGCGAACACATGCCGAGTTCCGCTTCGTCGTGCATTTCCCGGGTTCGGATTTGTACCTCCAGCGTCTTTCCCACTGGTCCAATGACTGCCGTGTGAATGGAGCGATAGCCATTCTCCTTCGGATTCGCGATGTAGTCGTCGAACTCCGTCGGAATGTGTGGCCAGGAGGTATGCACGACACCGAGAACTCCGTAACACGCATCGATGCGGTCGACGAGTACCCGCACGGCCTGGACATCGTAGACCTCAGAAAAATCGATGGACTTGTGGCTCATCTTGCGCCAGATGCTGTAGATGTGCTTCGCCCTGCCATGCACCTCCGCGTCGATTCCCTTGGCCGCGAGTCGGAACTCCAGGTCCTGACGAATGGCCTCGATCTGCCGTTCGCGTTCCTCGCGCCGACCATCGAGTCTCGACGCGACTTCCCCGTAGTCGTTCGGAAACAGATACCGGAACGCGAGATCTTCCAGTGTCCACTTCAGCTGCCAAATGCCTAGCCTGCCGGCAAGCGGCGCGAAAAACTCCATGGCCTCCGTCGCAATCGTCCGCCGAGTTGCTTCTTCGGCGTGTTTCGCATCACGAAGCACCACGACCCGTTCGGCCAGCTTGATGACGGCAACGCGCGGATCATCGATCAGCGCGATCAGCAAATGGCGGACATTGTCCGTCTGGCTCTTCGACTCGCTGGATAGAACCGCCGAGTCATTATGGGCGAGCACATCCGTGGAGGAGAGTTTGAGAACGGCGGCGACAAGAACGCCGACATCCCGGGGCAGCGCATCGAGATCGATCTCTCCGCGTTCCACGGCGAATAAGGTCATCCCCGCCATGGCGGTCACGCTGTCCATCTTGAGGCCGATCAGCAGTTCCACCAGTTCCAGGCCGAGCCTTCGCGACTGCTCGCGGGAAATCAGATCCAACAACGCGCCGGCCCGTCTCCGGCTTTGTGACGAAAACCCCGACGCCTGATCGAGCCAGGCGTCCAGGTCCGGTTCGCCGTCCGGCATTCGGGGAAGTTCCCGTCTGATGCTAACCATCGTCGTTCCCGGCAGGTCCGTCAGCCCGGTAGTTGAGCCACGGCTTCCTGATCACCCGTCGGGTGCCGCGCAGCCGAAAAAAGACGCCTCGTGACCAGCGGTTTGCCGCCTAGGCGCACCGCGATGGCACGACGCAGAATCTGCTTCGCGCCCTGCAGAACGGCCCCGTCCCGATATTCCCCGGCGTTCATGGCGGCAATCTGCGCACCGTCGAACACCTCCTCCGGTGACGCTTCGTGCTTGTCGACCTCCCGAAACCCCTCGCCGTCGACGACCCGGTACAAGCGTCCGGGTTCGATGGGCCGGCCGTTGGCGACATCGACATCAAAGGCGATGCCATAGCCCAGTTCATCCAGCAGCCGCCGTTCGAAGGTGCGTAGGATCGGCTCAAGTTCGCCGAAGCCGCGCCTCTTCCCATCGCCGGTCGACGAGTGACGTCGTGCCCACGACCCAACCGATGACGACCGAATCCGGGCGAGAGACGCGATTGCGGCGTCATAGCCATCGAATAGATCCGCCACCGGTTCTTCCCGGCCGAGCGTCTTGACCAATAGCTCGTTGATGTATAGGCCGGCGAACAGGGCGTCACCCAACAGGTTTCGCCGGACAACGGTTTCGGCACGCAGCACCGTGACTAGCTGGCCGCGGCCCCGCCAACTCACCGCGATCCGGCCAAAGGGTTCGAGGTCCCGCGCGGACCCGGGCGTACGCTTGACCCCGCGCATCACCGCGCCCACCAGCCCGAAGTCGCGGGTCAGCAACTCGACAAGGGCACTCGACTCGCGATAGGCCCGGCGGTGCAGAACGTAGCCGGGCTGGCGGTCGGCCGGTTGGATCATCTGTCAACGCGCGCCCGTGCGGGCGTGTCGGGGATGGTAGCCGAATCGTTGCAGCGCGTCCGGACGTCCGCTCCAACGACGATCGACCTTCACCCACAGTCGCACCATAGCTCGGCTGCCAAGAAGGATCTCGATGTCCTTGCGGGCATCCTCGCCGATTGATCTGAGCATCGTGCCGCCCTTGCCGATGGCGATACGCTTCTGGGTATCGCGTTCGACGTATATTACTACATCAACTTCCGCGCAACTCCCGCCTTGCCCGGTCCGCGGCAAAGCGTCCTCTCTCGAGTCAAGTTGCGATGGCGCATCGTCGCCATCATTCGTCGAACTGCCTGCCGCCGCCAGGGCGATCCGCTCGACCGTCACCGCAGTCTGGTGCGGGAGTTCGGCACCGAGCCGCCGCACCGCCTTTTCGCGCACGATCTCCCCGACCAGGAAGGCCAAGGACCGATCCGTGACTTCGTCCGCTGCGAAGAGGTGGGCTCGACGGGGAAGCCGACCGACGATCTCCTCAACCAGGTCGTCGAGGGCCAGGTTCTTGAGTGCCGACACCGGCACGAGGGCTTCGAAGTCGTGTTTGCGGCTTAGGTCATCGAGGAGAGGCAGCAGTCGGTCCTTGCGCTTGAGTCGGTCGATCTTGTTGATCACGCAGATACACGGCACGCCCGCCTCGCGGATACGACGCCGGACGATCTCGTCGCCATCGCGCCAACCCGATGCTTCCACGAGCATTAGCGCCAGTTCGGCACCCGCGAGGGATCCGACAGCCTGGCCAACCATGTACCGGTTCAGGGCGCGACCGCTGGCAACGTGGATGCCCGGCGTGTCCACGAAGACAATCTGCGCATCGCCCCGCGTCAATATCCCGATCAATGCCTGGCGGGTGGTCTGCGGTTTGCGGGACGTGATGGAGAGTTTGCGGCCGAGCAGGTGGTTCATCAGCGTCGACTTGCCCACGTTCGGCCGTCCGGCCAAGGCGACATAGCCGCAACGGGTCTCCACGGAATCCGACCCCGCGTCCGAAACGGGCTCAGTCATCGTCTTCCCGATGCGGCGCCAAGATCGCAAGTACCGCCGCCGCGGCGCGCTTCTCGGCTTCCCTCAGACTGCGCCCGGATGCTCCGGCGCGGACGCTCAAGCCCTCGGCCGCGCATTCCACGTGGTAGACCCGCGCGTGCTCCTCGCCGGTCGTTGCCACCACCGTGTAGTTCGGCAAATCGAGCCGCTTTGCCTGCAGGATCTCCTGGAGACGGGATTTCGGATCTTTTTCCGCGATACCGGCCAGCTCCGTCAATCGGTCGCCGTAGAGACGTTCGACCACTCTCGACGCCGCATCGATCCCGCCATCGCAGGCCACCGCGCCGAGCACCGCTTCCAACGCATCCGCGCGAATCGCGTTGTGTTCCGCAACACCCGACTTGTCTTCGACGGTTCCAAGGTTGATGAACGTGGACAGGCCGAGATCCGCCGCCACGTTGGCCAACGCGTTCTTCTGCACCAAGTTCGCACGCATGACGGTCAATTGCTGCTCGGAGACTTCGGGGTTCAAGTCGAACAACAAGCGCGAGACGACGAACCCGAGAACCGCATCACCGAGGAATTCCAGCCGCTCCCAGTTGTCCGCGCCCGCGCTTCGGTGGGTCACCGCTTGGCGGAGCAGTTGAGGTTCCGCGAATGTATGGCCGAGCCTCTGTTGCAGCACGTCGAGGGGCTGCGTTTCGCGTTCGCCGGACAGGCTTTCCCCGGAATTTCGCGGTGGCACCAATCGGGACTCGTTCATCGGCCGCGACTAGATCTTCAGGGCCGCAAGAAACGCTTCCTGCGGAATCTCCACGCGACCGAACTGCTTCATGCGCTTCTTGCCCTCCTTCTGCTTCTCAAGGAGTTTCTTCTTGCGCGTGACGTCTCCGCCGTAGCATTTCGCCGTGACGTTCTTGCGCAACGCCTTGACCGTCTCCCGGGCGATGATCTGACCGCCGATCACGGCCT
>JAPOYW010000626.1 GCA_026706425.1 Gammaproteobacteria bacterium | reverse complement strand
CACGAAGCCCGGACAACCTCCGCAACCAGCTAATTGGCAAGGAGTTTCGCCATGGCACCAAGCGGCTGGTGAGATATGCGGGCTAGCGCGTCGGCGAAGCGTTGCTCGGTGTTCGAGAGTGCGAACACCACCGAGGCCGGTAGGTCGTCCGTTTCGGCCACGTCGTCGGCGATGTCCCCGTCCAGACATGCGGTTTCCGCCGAAACATCCCGGAGACCGCCGGCGACCACGGCGGGTTGCGCCACCACGGAGCCGTCCGGGTGCCCATTCGCCGCTACCGGAACTAACGCGGAACCGTTCGTTTCCTGCTTCGCCAACTGCCCCGGCTCCGTCGGTTCGGCGACGTCTTCGGCATCCGCTGTTTCGCCATCCGCCGATTCCGCATCCGCCGGTTCGACACCCGCCGTGGGGGCCACGGCACCGCCCTCTCCCGCCAGCAGGGACTCGAAGTACGCCTCCCGTTCGTCCTTGCGGGCATCGACGACCTTGCGAAGCGCGTTGATCACGACTGCGCCGCGCTCGGCGGGCACGGTCGCCGTGACCACCAGCATGCCGTCCTCGTAGTGCCAGCTTAAGCCCCGCCGCTGCTCGCTCGGGATCCGTTCCCCGTCGCTGCGGCCGACCCGTTCGTAGGTTCTGACCAAACTCTCGAGCTGCGCCGCGCTGCTGCGCCCGGCGATGTCCAGCAGCATCGCCTCGGTGTCGCGCGTCGCCACCCGGGTGATGGCCCGGACCTTCGAGTAGCTCAGGACCTCGTCGCGGAACGCCGCGTCGATGCGCGGCAGCCGGGCCAGCGCCCGGCCGATGCGGATGCGCTCGCGGGCGGCGCAGGGTCCGAGCCCGCAGCGATGGTAGAGCCAGTTGCCGAGACTGCAGTAGGCGACGGATAAGCGAAGGGGGCAACGTGCGTTGCGCGCGAAGCGTGCGTTGCGCGCGAAGAATGCCAATTGGTGCTGGATCGACGACGGCGACGTGAACACTACGCCCGTCGAGGCGACGCCATCGCTCAGGGTCGGTAACTAGGCCCGCTTCCCGGCCCCAACTGGGTCTTCACCACCTTCCACGCGTCGTCAATGAAGTCGACCAACAGCGGCCGCGTGTCCCGCGGGTCGATGATCTCCTCGATGCCGAAGGCGTGGGCGTTGCGAAACGGCGACGAGATGGCCTGCAAGCGAGCCTCGATCTCCTGACGACGCGCCTCGGGGTCCGGGGCGTTCTCGATGTCGCGCTTGTAGGCAATGGCCGTGCCGCCTTCGATGTGCATCGAGCCGCCGTGCGTAGACGGCCAGCAGTAACGGCGGTACAAGCCGTCGCCGCCGCGTTGGTGCAAGCCGCCAGCCACGCCGTATAGCTGGCGCAGCACGAAGCAGATGTAGGGCGTCTTGCTATGGGTGAGCGTCGTGACCACCCGCGCACCGGCCCGGACGATGCCGAGTTCCTCCTGGGCGCGGCCAACGGAGAATCCCGGTTCGTCGGCGAAGTAGACCAGCGGCAGGTGGAAGGTGTCGCAGAGTTCAATTAGGCGGATGGTCTTCTCGCCGGCGGCGATGTCCATGGAGCCGCCGTTGTACTTCGGATGGTTGGCCATGACGCCCACCGGATGGCCGTTGACGCGGGCAAGGCCGGTGACGCGGGCGCGACCGTAGTAGGGGCCAATCTCGAAGAAGCTGTCCTTGTCGAGGACGGCATCCAGGATCGCTCGAGGGTCGTAGATTCGCCGCCGGTTGCGCGGGATGGCGGCGATCAGCGACTCGTCGCGTCGCTGCGGGTCGTCGTCCGGTTCGATCACGGGTGGCGCTTCCCAGACGTTGGCCGGGAGGTAGGAGAGGAAACGGCGGATCTGGCCGATGGCGTCCGGCTCGTCCTCGGCGAGGTTCATGATGACGCCGTTCTTGACCTGGATGCGTTCGTCGCCCAAGTCTTCCTTCGTGATGACTTGCCCCGTCGCTTGCTCGACCACCTTCGGTCCGGCGACGAACACTTGGCTGGTGTTGCGAACCATCACGTTGAAATGGCACATGCACGCCTGCACGGCGGGCAATCCCGCCACGGACCCGAGCACGGCGGACACCACGGGGACGAACTGCAGCAACTCGGCGGAGAGACTCGTGCCTGCGTTGCCCGGCAGGTAGGTGCGACCCATCTTCTCGAAGGTCTTGACACTGCCGCCGGTGGCATCGAGGAGGCGCACGTAGGGAATCCGAGCCTGCAGCGCGAACCGTTCCGCGAAGCCGCCCTTGTTGCCGACGGCGGCATCGGCGGCGCCGCCACGAATGGTGAAATCACCACCGGAGACCGCGACCTTGCGGCCGTCGACGCGAACGGTGCCCACGACGGAGTTCGCGGGCTTCAGCGCAACGACGGCATCGTCTTCCCACTGCGCAGTGCCGGCAATGGCGCCGACTTCGTGGAACGAGCCGGGATCTTCGAGGAGCCCGATTCGCTCTCGGACCGTCAGCCGGCCTCGGGAATGGTGGAAGGCGACGCTGTCCGCGCCGCCCATCTCCTTGGCGAACCCGGCCTGCTCGCGGAGTTCGTCGACCTCCTTCTCCCAGCTCATTGGGATGGCCCTTGGCGGTTGGCTATGCCGCGTCATCCTCCATGAATCTGTTCAACCGCTCGGTGGCTTCCAGGAAGTCCTCCATGAAGTCGTAGACCACTTGTCTTGCGGACTGAACCTGGTTCATGAGTCCCACGGCCTGGCCCACGAAGTAGGTCGTCAACTGCTTGGCGCCGGGATGGCCGGTCTCGGCGAGGCGCGCGATCTTGCCGAGCGCGGGTTCGCTGATGAGCTGCTGCAGCGGCATCGGCAGCGGATCGGGAGCCTCCTCGGCGTGCCAGGCATCGGTCCACGGCGAGCGCAACTGGCGGGTGTATTTGCCGGTGCGGCTTCGCGAGCGAACGGTCTGGCGTGAACTGGCAGCCAGGAACTTCTCCTTGACCGCCGGCGCGGTCTCCGCTTCCGCGGTTGTGAGCCACACGGAGCCGGTCCATGCCCCATGGGCACCCATTGCCATGACGGCTGCCATTTGCCGGCCGGTCGCGATGCCACCGGCCGCGAGAATCGGAATCTCGCCATAGGGCTTGGTCGCCTCGATCACCTCGGGAATCAACACCAGCGTCGAGACCTCGCCGCAGTGGCCACCGGCTTCGGTTCCCGACACGACCAGGATGTCGGTACCGGCTTCGGCGTGCTTGATGGCGTGCTCCCGGGCACCGCATAGGGCGGCGACGGGTACGCCCTCGCGCCGTCCGCGCTCGAGCATGAACGGGGGCGGGACGCCTAGGGCATTCGCAACGAGCTTGATGGGATGCGAGAACGCCGCATCGAGGACGATGGACGCCCCTTTCTCGCGCATGTTGTCGCCCACGCCGCCCCGGGGTTGCTCGACGTAGAGGTCGTCTGTGGGGATGTCGTACTGGGCGAGCAGATTGCGCACGTACTCCTTGTGTTCCGGCGGAATCCGGGCGCGGATCTCTTCCGCCGCCAAGGCTTCTTCCTTGCTGTCCAGGCTGGTTGGAACGAGCAGGTCGATGCCATACGGCTTGCCGTTGACCTGGTCGTCGATCCAGGACAACTCGATGTCGAGCGTCTCCGGCGAGTGGCCGACGGCGCCGAGCACGCCGAACCCTCCGGCGTTGCTCACCGCGGCGACGACGTCGCGGCAGTGGCTGAAGGCGACGAGCGGGAACTCGCAGCCGAGCATGTCACATATCGGTGACTTCACGATTCTTCCCCCAAGGAAATGCGTTGTTGTGGTTATTATGCCGAATAAACGGACGCGCCCGCTGACCTGTGGAGACCCTGCGCTGTGCATCCACTCGAAACCGACAAGCCCCTGATCGTCTACATGGACTTCAAGAGCCCGTACGCCTACCTGGCCAAGGATCCCACTTGGCAACTCGAGGACGACTTCCGCATCTCCATCGACTGGCGGCCGTTGACACTCAACATCCCAAGCTTCCTCGGCTCGGCGAAGGTCAACGAGACGGGGAGGGTGGTGGAACAGAACCGCACGCCGCGCCAATGGCAGGGCGTACGCTATGCCTACATGGATGCCAAACGCTATGCCCGGTTGAAGGACATCCTGATCTACGGGCCGCGCAAGATCTGGGACTCGTCGCTGGCCGGAATCGGAATGCTGTGGACCAAGCGCAGCGGCCGGGATGTACTCAGACGTTACATGGACATCGCCTACGAACGGTTTTGGCGACGGGAACTCGATATCGAGGACAAGGGCGTGGTCGCCGGCGTCGTTGCAGAGGCGGGTGGAGACGAACAGGGGTATCTGGCCTTCCTCAAGGGGGAAGGTCGCCGCGAACACGATGCCCTGCAGGCGCAACTGCACAGTGCTGGAATCTTCGGCGTGCCAAGCTACGTGATCGACGGCGAGGTCTTCTTCGGGCGCGAACACCTGCCGGCGGTTCGCTGGCTGCTCGGCGGCCGGCAGGGACCGCCGCCGGATGTGGCCTACGACCGGTTCGAGCCGCCGCCGTGATCGGCTTCGCGTTCGACTACCTCAGTACCGCGTCGTTGTTGGCGTTCGCGCCGACCTGCTCGTTGGCGGACGAACTGGGCGTGCCTATCGAATGGCTGCCGGTCCCGGGCAGTGTGCGCCCCACGTCGGGCGGTCCCACCCCGAACGACGAATCCGTTTCCGAGCGCCACAGCCGCGTTCGTGCTGAGTACGTCGCGATGGATGTGGCCCGCTACGCCCGTTGGCGGGGCATCGAGATCAACCGCGATGCGAACGGCGTCGACTCGGCGCTGGCCTGTGCCGGGGGTCTTTGGGCGGATCGGCATGGTGTTGCGCGGGCCTACCACCAGCATGTTCTCACCGGGTTCTGGGCGGGTCGCCTGGACATCGAAGACGGCGCGACGGTCAAGTCCGTGCTCAACGAACTCGGTGCACCGGGGTTCGACGATCAAGGCTTCGAGGGGGCGTTGGCGGCATACAAGGCGTCGGTCGAAGACCGTGGCGTGCATACGCTCCCATCGTACTTGGTCGAGGAGCAGGTGTTCGTCGGCCGGGCACACCTCCCGATGATCCGCTGGCTGTTGCAGGGTCGGGACGGATCCGGACCCCTGTAGTGAACCGGCGCAACAGCGGTTTTGTCGAGGCGATGCGTCGCGCCTTCCTGCCCGTGGCGCTGGTGTGCGCGTCCACCTTCGCTGCGGGCGGCGAACCGAGCCACGGTTTCGCGTATTTCGGCGACCTGAAATACCCGAAGGACATGGCTCGATTCGACTACGCCAATCCGGATGCGCCGAAGGGCGGCGTGGTCAGGATGCCGGCCATCGGGTCGTTCAACAACCTAAACCCCTACGTCGACAAGGGCATCCTTCCCTACTTCATGGATCCGCGCCTCGGCTCGGCGATTTACGACCCGCTGATGAAGGCCTCGGAAGACGAATTGGCTTCGTACTACGGCGTCCTGGCGGAGAGCGTGGAAGTCGCCGACGACTACGGCTGGGTCACCTACACGCTGCGCGACAACGCCTACTGGCACGACGGCCAGCCGGTGACGGTGGACGACGTTCTTTGGACGTTCGACATGCTCAAGACCGAGGCGTCCATTAGCTGGCGAAGCGCCTACCGGGAAGTCGACGCCCTCGAACGCGTGGGACCGCGTTCGTTCAGGTTCGTGTTCAGCGAGGACGCGGAGAAGACACCGCATCTCATTGTCCAGACCACCGGATTCACGACGCTTCCCAAGCATTATTGGGAGAACCGGGATTTCGGGGCGACCACGCTGGAGCCGCCGTTGGGAAATGCCGCCTATCGCATCGGCAGGCTGGACGCCGGCCACAAGATCGCCTTCGAACGGGTCGAGGACCATTGGGCTCGGGATCTCAACGTCTCCGTCGGCCACTTCAACTTCGACCGCTTCGAGGTCATCTACTTCTTCGACGAGAACGTCATGCTCCAGGCGATGCGGGCGGGCGTCTTCGACTACTACCGGGACCAGAACGAGGCCACCTGGGCAACCGCCTACGACTTCGAGGGCTACCGCCAGGGCCTGTTCCGCAAAGAGGCCTACACGATGGGCCCGTCCTACGGCATGCACTACGGCGTCGTGTTGAACACGCGGCGAGGGTTGTTCAAGGACATCC
>JAPOYW010000120.1 GCA_026706425.1 Gammaproteobacteria bacterium | reverse complement strand
CGACGCCGCGGTCGCGTGGTTCGAGTCCCGCCCGGCGACACGGCAGGACTCCACCGCGTGCCACCTGTCGCTGTGGCACAAGACCTACGAGGCGAAGGGCTACCGGCGGCTCGTGGTCGCCAGCTACCCGAAGTGGAACGCCGCGGCCGAGGGCGAACACGCGTACGTCGTGCGGCTGATGCGGAAACCGGACGGCACACTCCGGCCCCACGACAAGGACTTCGACGGCGAGCCCGATCTGACGATACCCGCCAGCGTCCTCCGCTGGAAGAACGGCGCGACCGCCACCAAGCACATTTGCTCCATCCGCCTGGATCTGCCGGTCGAAGGCAACCCCCACCACGTCGTGCGGGCTTGCGTGGCCGACCTGATCCGCGAGGGGCTGGTCATCGGCTTCCTCGAAGACTGCGAACGGTGGACGAGATGCGGTGCCGGCACCGCCCCCCCATCGAGCGCACCCACGGCAACACCGTCGAACTGTGCGCCGACAAGGCTCTCGCGGTCATGGCGCGGATGGTCCGCGACAAGCGGATGACGTTCTCCCGCACCGTGCAGGTGGGGCACAAGAAGGGCGACATCACCGCCCAGGGGCGGGACGTGTCGCTGCAAGAGGCGGTCGCGGCCGCCGAGCGCGATCTGCTGCGGCGCGTGGCCCGGTCCACAGCGGTCGACCAGGAGCTTCACCGGAACACGCGGCGGGCGCGGGCGGCGGCGTTCGTCGCCGGATTGTGCAAAACGGCATACAGTAGGGGCACAAGCGCATGCGATTTTGCACAATCGCCGCGCGAAGCCAGCGGGAATGCGGCCTCGGGGCCGCCCATACACCCGTCGCGGTCGGCCCGGCGGCGCGAAATCGCGCTCATGTCGACGGAGGAACTGGCCCTGGCCATCGCCCGGAGCGCGCCGGGCGAGAATCTCGACCTCGACGAGGCGTTCGCGTGGCGTGCGCGGACGTTCCGGAAGGACGAACTGGCGGCGACGGGATGAACTTCCGGCTATAACGCCGCCCGTCGTCATGACGAATCGGTCTAAGCGGGCCGTTTGACGTGCGCTCTTGGGGGATGTGGGTTCGGACGTGCTGAAGCTTACGACCCTTATGGTCTTACGACCTGTGTGGGTAAGCGCCTTGGCTATGCCGGGGTGCCCGTCGAATACAACAGCCCTCCGGCAAATAGGCGGGGTCTGCTTACCCATTGTGAGCTTCAGCAAACAGCCCGGCGCTCGGCCAGCGAGCCGCCGCGTCCGGGGTTTGTTTGACTCAGCTTAGGGGGAGAACCACAATGGGACTCAAACATCTACAGGGGGCAATGTGGGCGGTCTGCCTTACCTTCGCGGGCGGCGCGCTAGCGCAGCCGGACCCGCCGGACAGCGACGGGGACAACGTGCCCGACCACACGGACGTTTGCCCGCAGACGAAGGGATCGCCGGACAACAGCGGCTGTCCTGCCGGCGAAGAGTTAGTGTTCGCCTATGGAACCAGCTTGGCCAATATATACTCGGTGACGTGCCCTGACGGGAGCGGTCGGATATTCTGGGTGGTGTGTTATACGCTGGGTGTTTTGTCGCAGGGCTGTGAATTGGGAATAAGGGAGGTTTGAGCATGGTGTTGGAACCAATATTGTTCGTAACGCTAGTCGCGGTTTTGATCGTGTCCAACGTCGCGTACATTCAACTCGCGCATAGGTATTTCCGGCTGTTGCTAATGCAGAGAAAGAAATCCGTTCCCAAGACTGCGGTAGGGGTATTCATCGAAAGCTGGCGAACGTTCGTTCGGCCTCACTTTCGACAGAAGCTCGGGACCAATCGAAGCCCCTCCCAACAGCGGTCTTAATCCTCTCTAAGACCGCATTCTGGCGCCCGTTTTGGTGTCCACCACCGAGGCTGTGCAGCCAAACCGCGAGGGTGCGCGTCACGCGAGTGACGACCCGTAGACGCGCCCCAGTTCGACTGGCGCACTTACGGGATGGCTTCCCCCCCAGAACGCAACACGGGAGCGATTGGGGGCGACTACGGGTCCTTCTGGTCGCTTAGGCCGCAGGGGGCGCGATGCGACCGCCCTCGCGCAAATGCGGTTTCAACCCGGCGATACCCGGTAAAATGGGCGGATGCCGATCAAGGACGGTGAGCAGCGCCGCGAGTACTACCGGCAGTACCGGGCCAAGAGGCGTGCCGAACAGCCCGGCGAGCGCAACCGGCAGGACCGGGAGCGCCGAGCCGAGCAGCGGAAGGCGGAGCGCGATCCCTGCCCTAACCCGAGCAGCCGGTTCTGTGGCCGCACCAACAAGCGCTGTACCAGGTACTCGAATCTCCCGCGCCGCCCCGGCTGCTGACCATCCGCAAGGGTGCGAGGGTAGGCTGACCACGGTTCAGTTGATGCTCGCGGACCAGGCCGCGAGGCGCGGCGAGGCGGTGGGCGTCTACAGCCCGACCATGAACATGGCGAAAGGAACTGGGGCGGCTGTTCGCCGCCTCGGTGGCCGCTCCGTCGTCGGTGGCGAAGTCGACCGTCTTCGTGGTGGACTACGAGTGCGGCGGGCGCGTCGCCTTCAACTGGGCCACGGCCAAGCACTTCCGGCTGTACTCGTTCGACGCCTGCTACGGCGACGAATGGGCCTCGCTGCCTCCGGACATGCAGCACGAGGGCAGTCCGGGGGCGCTGCTCCGGGGCCGGGTCCGGTCGGCGAGGAATCCCAGGGTGGTCGTCAGCGCCACCCCGAGCGCCTATGGCGACGCGCTGCTCGCGCAGGAGGCCGAGGCCAGGATTCCGATATCCGGTCCAGCCAGGGCTGTTCCACGAACCGCACTCGGGACACGACAACAGCCATTCCAGGTGCAGTGGCGTGCACCGGGTGCGGCGTCGAGTCGCCCCAGGAGTCGTGGACCGCGGGGCGGTACAGTCGGACGACGGGGAGCATGTCGTCGACGGTCTCCTGCTCGACCAGGACGGTGCAAGAACAAAAGGACATGCATGCCTGCCCCGGTGTCGCGGAGACGGCGCGTGAAAGTCAACACCCCGCGCCGCTGAGCGTAATGGCGCTGCTTGACGGCAGGTGAGTTCAGATGTAATGCCGAGTGAAAGTGCCGTAAAGGCCCTCTTTTCCAAAGCCTCTCGCGTTCCACTCTGCATTACAACGTCTCGGTGTAGATGGCGTAATCCAGAGCTCGGCATTAGGACCTGGAACGCCCGCCCGAAGCGGATGCCTCGGCAGCCTACTGGTCGCCGCTCCCGGATCCCGAGTCGCGCAAAAAGCGCGAATCGACGCGCCCGCTCATCGAATCCGGAAGGGCGGCGCGCTATCCCGGAAAGGGTGGCGACGTCCACTTGCGCGCCGCTGCTGCGTCGACCGCGACCTGTAGCGATCTCGGCGTGGGTCCGAGATCCCCATCAACGACTGCCATGGATTCGCCGCCGAAGTGCCGTGCCCCGCGCGGGCCGTATAATCGCCGTGATGCTGGCAATGGCGACGACATGTCGTCGAAAGGACGTGGACTCCGGTCCAGACACACCGGTAGCCGCCGACCGCGAGCCGGCGGGCTGACCCGGCAGCCCTTTCTTCCCGCCTCCGATGTCCTCCCGATTCGTCATCCGCTGTTCGCGCAAGATCTTCTCCGAGACGGAGATCGAGTTACTCGAGAACCACGGCGCACGGCTCGAGCGCCTTGCCGACGGCCGGCGGCCGCCCGGCAACGCGGCCGGGCGGCGTTTCGTGGATGTCGCGAACGGGCGACGCCGACCGGAGACGGTCTACGAAAAGACCTTGATGAAATACCTTCGCCGCCTCGAATGGGAACGCGATCCTGCCAACCGGGCCGCCATGGGGCCGCTCCACGAGTACCTCCATGTGGACGACTTCATCCGGTTCGACAGCTGCGCGCCGTGGGAGACATCGGCAGGCCAGGCTGCGATGAGGGACGCCGGGTACACGGCGAGCGACTTCAACAAGGCGGGCTTCGAGAAGTGGGTGCGGGTGCGATCCTGGGATGAATACCGAAACGTGTTCGGCGTCCGGGCGCCGCAGGATCCGGAATACATCTCAGGTAAACACAACAAGCCGCTGTCGTGTCTGTTCGCCCCATGAAGGTCGGTTGGGGCCTGGCGCTTGTCGGAGCAGCAGTCGTGTTTGCCGTAGTCGCCTTGTGGTGGCATTGGGCGGCGGATGCGCCGGAGCCGCTCCCGGCGACCTCCGAGCCTGCGCCGCAGCCACCCGCCGACCCGGTCGTCCCGCCAGGTGCCGACCGTCCGGCAGGAGGCGACCAGCAGGCGTCGGATGCCGCCGAGCCGCCGCCGGAGCCGGGCGACCGCCTCTGGGAGGCTGTCCGGCGGCACTGCCCGTGGCCGCCGCTGCCCTCGTCGTGGGAGGTCCTCGGCGAGCCGTGCCTGTCGGCCATGGAGAATCTGGACGAGGATGGCTGGCGGCGACCCTTGGCCGACGCCCTGGGCACGAGGCGCGCGGTGGTGGCTGCGCTCGACAATCCCGAATGCGGGGTTGCGTTGGGCGGACGGCTGGCCGGCGAAACCCGACCGGACTTGCGCCGGTCCTGCGAAGCGGCGGCGATGATGCGCCTCGCGGATTTGCAGGACCAGTGCGTCGAGAGGCTCCACACCGACTGGGAAAGCGTCCGCGTACAATCCATGGCCATGGTCGACGAAATCTCCGACAGCCAGGAGAAGTACCACCGCTTGGTCGAAGACGACCATATGGCACGTGCATACCTCTACTGGGAGACCTACATGTGCCGGATGGTGCCGCCCGAAGCCTTCGAGTGGATCGGGGCGCTGCCGGTGCCACCGGGCGACCCGTCCGCAAGCCGCCACGAGCGACCGCCCATCACCCAGGCGCTGGATCTCTACGACGCGGCTCGGCGGCTGGGGGCCGAGCTTCCCGATTGGGCGCTCGAGAAGCTCGAGTACCGCGCCGAGGTGCGGAGGAGAGAACTTGCCAAAGGCAGCGGCGACGGCAACTAGGGACTTCGACGGACAGCCAAGGCTCTTCAACGAGCCGCCGGAGGGAATCAGCGTGACCTGCTTCCCGTCGGCGATCGAGAGGGCGGGCGGCCGGTATTCGTCCGATTGGCATTGGGCCGCCCTCGCGCCGATCCACGAGAACCTCCATGTGGACGACTTCATCCGGTTCAAAAGCTGCGCGCCATGGGAGACATCGGCAGGCCAGACTGCCATGAGGAACGCCGGGTACAACGCGAGAGACTTCAACCAGGCGGGATTCGAGAAGTGGGTGCGGGTGCGATCCCACCAGGAGTACCAGGACACGTTTGGCGTCAGGGCACCGGAGGATCCGGATTACCGGGTGGCTGATGACAACAAACCCCTGACGTGTCTCTTCGCCCAGTGAAGACCGGCCGGTGGCTCGTGCTTTTCGCTGCGATCACCGGTGCGGGAATCGGCTGGTGGCATTGGACAGCCGACGCGCCGAGTCCGGCAGCGCCGTCAGATCGACCGACGAAGCCAGAGGTGGTGCCGCCCGCCGAGCTTTCGTTCCCGCCCACGGCCAGCCCGCAGGCCGGAAGAGACCGACAGCCAGACCCCGCCGCAGGCGAGGCTCGGCGTTGGGACTGGCATTCCGTCGAATTCTGGGACTCCGTCAGGTCGGTTTGCCCTTGGCCGCCCCTGCCTTCCTCGTGGGAGGTGATCGATGAACCGTGCCGGTCGGTCATGGAGATTCTGGACGACTCCAGCTGGTGGCGGCCCCTAGACGACGCGTTGGGCACTAAGCGCACGGTCGAGACGGCGCTCGGCAATCCGGATTGCGCGGTGGCGCTGGCAGACGACTGGCCGGGTGAACTCCAACCGGAGCTGCGCGAGCCCTGCTCGGCAGCGGCGATGATGCGGCTCGCGGATTACCAAGATCAGTGCGTCGAGAAGCTTCACACCGACTGGCAGAAAACATACGACCGCATCCGTGTGCCGAGCGAGACCCAGGAGGAGTACCACCGCCGGGTCGAGAGCGACAACAAGAGCCGAGCGGGTAACTACTGGGACACCTACCGATGCCGAGCGGTACCGCCCGAGGCCTTCGAGTGGATCGAGGCCCTGCCGGTGCCGCCGGGCGATCCGACGGCAATCTGCCGCTTCGTGACGTGTCCGCCCATCACCCAGGCGCTGGACCTCTACGAC